>NZ_JACARP010000001.1:0-46441 GCF_013386595.1 Brevundimonas sp. P7753
CATGAAGGGGAGGGAGAGAATCAGGCGAGCCGTTCCCAGCCCAGAGGGCGCAGGGCTTCCATCGGGCGGAACTTCGCCTTGTAGTCCATCTTGGGCGAACCCTGCACCCAGTAGCCCAGATAGACGTACGGCAGGCCGACCATGGCGGCCTGGCGCAGGTGGTCCATGATGGCGAACTGGCCCAGGCTGCGGCGCTCCAGATCGGGGTCGAAGAAGCTGTAGACCATCGACAGGCCGTCGTGCAGCAGGTCGGTCAGGCAGACGCCGACCAGATCGCCGGGGCCGTCGTCGTCGGCGGGCATACGGTATTCGATCAGGTGGGTGCGAACCGCCGTATCCTCGACCATCGAGACATAATCGGACCAGCCCATGTCGCTCATGCCGCCACCGGGGTGGCGGGCGGTCAGGTAGCGGCGCAGCAGGTCGAACTGCTCCATCGTCGCCTCGGCCTCGACCAGGTCGCGCGACAGGTCGGCGTTGCGGTTCAGGATCTTGCGCTGGGACCGGGAGAAGGCGAATTCGGCCACCGGGATGCGCACCGAGACGCAGGCGGCGCAGGCCTCGCAGGCCGGACGGTAGGCGATGTTCTGGCTGCGACGGAAACCGGCCTGGGTCAGGGCGTCGTTGACGTCGGCGCCGTCGCTGAAGGGCAGGTTGGCGAAGACCTTCCGCTCGTACTGACCAGGCAGATAGGGGCAGGGGGCGTTGGCGGTCATGAAGAACCGCAGCTGTCGGGTCGGGAAATGCTGGGTCACGGCGTCAGGTCCGTTTCGGTGCTCGCCGGGCTGATCTTCATCCGCCGATTTGGCGCGCAACCGAGGGATTTCGCAAGCGCCGTGAGAGCGGCGCTTGCGGTCACAGGCTGGTGTCCGTGGGCAGGACCGGCGCCTCGCGCAGCAGGACGATGGCGATGCGGCGGTTGCCGGCCAGTGAAGGATCGTCGGGATAGAGGGGGTCTGAGCCGGCCTTGCCCGCCACCGAATAGACCCGGTCGGCGTTCACGCCCGCGCCTTGCAGCGTCAGGCGCGAGGCGTCGGCGCGGGCGGAGGACAGCGACCAATCGCCGGCGCCGCTGGCGCGGCTGGAGCCGGCGACGGCGCTGGTGTGGCCGGTGATCGAGATGCGGTTGGGCAGCTGGTTGATGACCTTGGCGATGGCCCGCAGCAGCATCTGGGCGCGCGGGTTGGGGCGCGAGGAGCCGTTCTCGAACATTGAGCGGCCTTCCTGATCGACCAGCTGGATGCGCAGACCCTCGGGCGTCTGGTCGATGATCAGCTGTTTCGACAGCTCGGCCAGTTCGGGCATGGCCTGCATGGCCTGACGCAGGGATTCGGCGGCGCTGGCGAAGTCGGCGGCCTCGCGCCGGGCGATCTCGGCGCGCAGGGCGGATTCGCTGGCGGCGGACAGGTTGGTGCTCTGGCCAGCTTCTTCGGGCGATTCCGGGGCCTCGGGCGCCAGTTGCTCGACCATGGCCATGGAGCCGGAGCTCTTGGCGCCGTCGTCGCCCAGGGCGGTGCCGCCCAGGATGCCGCCGGAGCCGGAGGTCGAGGCCGAGACGTTGGCCGGGGCGAAATACTCGGCGATGCCGCGCTTCTGCTCCGGGTCGGTCGTGTTGATCAGCCACATCAGCAGGAAGAAGGCCATCATGGCGGTCACGAAGTCGGCGTAGGCGACTTTCCACGCGCCGCCGTGGTGGCCGCCGGCGACCACCTTTTTCACCTTCTTGATGAGGATCGGGCGATCGCTCACGGACATGGGCAGGCCAATCTTAACGTCGTCTGTTAGCCGTGAATCCCACGCCGCCCGTTAAGAAGCGGTTGCGGCGCGAACGTTTCCGGGTGCGACCTTGCCGCGCAGCGACCCACGGCTTAGGTCAGGCCTGTGACCATGACCTCATCTTCTTCTGAATTCGACGCCAAGGCCTATCGCAAGGCGCTGGGCGGTTTCGCCACCGGCGTCTGCGTGGTGACGGCCCATACGGCCGAGGGGCCGCTGGGCATCACGGTCAACAGCTTCACCTCGGTGTCGCTGGACCCGCCGCTGGTGCTGTGGTGCATGGATGTGAAGTCGGATCGCCATGACGCCTTCGCCGGGGCCGAGCGGTTCGCGGTTCATGTCTTGCCGGTCGAGGATCAGGCCATGTCGGATCGCTTCGCCTGGGGCGTCTGCACCCTGTCGGACGACGAGTTCGAGGTCGGCGATCCGGCCCCGCCGCGTCTGCGCAACGCCGTGACGCGGCTGGACTGCACCACCCATGACCGCATCGTCATGGGGGACCATCTGGTGATCGTGGGCCGGGTGGCGGCGTTCGACACCCATCCAGGCGACGCCCTGACCTATTTCCGCGGCAAGTACGGGCAGGCGGTCGATCCGGGGGCGTGAACCTTCTGTTCGTCATCCTCCGGCAAGCCGCGCAGCGGCGCTAACCGGGGGACCCAGCGGCGCCGAAGGCGATCTCTACTGCAAGTGCGGCGCGTGGGCTTTCGCCCTCCGGGCGCCGCTGGGTCCCCCGGTCTCGCTGCGCTCGCCGGAGGATGACGGAAGTGGGATTTACGCCCCCAGCAGTCTTGCCGCCTTGGGCGCGAAGTAGGTGAGGACGCCGGAGGCGCCGGCACGCTTGAAGGCGTGCAGGGTTTCCAGGATGGCGCGGTCTTCCTCCAGCCAGCCGTTGGCGATGGAGGCCTGCATCATCGCGTACTCGCCGGACACCTGATAGGCGAAGGTTGGGATCTTGAAGGTCTCGGAGACCAGCCGGACGATGTCGAGATAGGGCAGGCCCGGCTTGACGATCAGGGCGTCGGCGCCCTCGGAAATGTCCATCGCCACCTCGCGCAGCGCCTCGTCGGCGTTGGCGTAGTCCATCTGATAGGTCTTCTTGTCGCCGGTCAGGGACTTGGACGAGCCCACCGCGTCGCGATAGGGGCCGTAGAAGGCCGAGGCGTACTTGGCCGCATAGCTGATGATCAGGGTGTCGGGCAGGCTGTTGGCCTCCAGCGCCTCGCGGATGGCCTGGACCCGGCCGTCCATCATGTCGGAGGGGGCCACGGCGTCGGCGCCGGCGTGGGCGTGGATGAAGGCCTGTTCCACCAGACGTTCGATGCTGGCGTCGTTGAGGATGCGGCCGTTCTCCATGACGCCGTCGTGGCCGTGGTCGGTGTAGCAGTCGAGCGCCACGTCGGTCATGACGCCGATCTCGGGCGCGGCGTCCTTGATGGCCTTGATGCAGTCGGGGATCAGGCCGTCGGGGTCGCTGGCGGCGGTGCCGACGCTGTCCTTGATGGCGCCGTCCACGTTCGGGAACAGGGCGATCATGGGGATGCCCAGGTCGCGGGCCTCGACGGCGGCCTTGGCGGCTTCTTTCGGGGACAGGCGGAAGACGCCCGGCATGGAGGCGACCGGAACGCGATCTTCGGCCCCGTCGTGGACGATGATCGGCCAGATGAGGTCGGCCGGCGTCAGGGTCGTCTCGGCGACCAGCCGGCGCACCCAGGGTTGCGAACGCAGGCGACGCGGGCGGGCGTAGGGGAAGGCGGCGGGGGCGAGGGGCAGGGTCATGAAGGGCGGCTTAGAACAAAGCGGGGAGCGAGGCAAAAGGCGAACTGTCCACCCGTGGTCGCCCCACCCAACCGCTCATCCCGGCGGACGCCGGGATCCAGTGCTTTGGCTTCGGATTGGTCGTTTGAAGTTCGCACTGTTGCACTCTCTGGACATTAGCGATGCGCGCGTAGCTCTTACTGGATCCCGGCGTCCGCCGGGATGAGCGGAATGTGGGGCGCTGAGGCATCACCAAGGTGACGCGCGGGCGGCCAGCCGCTAGAAGCGCCCCGAACGCCCCGTCAGAGGGCCAGAGTCGGGAGCATAGATCATGGACTTCGCCCTCAACGACGACCAGCGCGCGATTCAGGACGCGGCGCGGGCCTTCGCCGACGCTGAGTTGGCGCCGCATTCGGCCCGGTGGGACGAGGACAAGCATTTCCCCGTCGATGTAATGAAGTCGGCGGCGGAGATGGGCTTCTGCGGCATCTATACCGGCGAGGAGCACGGCGGCATGGCCCTGGGCCGGGTCGAGGCGGCGGTGATCTTTGAGGAGCTGTCGCGCGGCGACGTGGCGACGGCGGCCTTCATCTCGATCCACAACATGGCGACGTGGATGATCGACAAGTTCGGGTCTGACGACCTGCGCTCGCGCTTCGTGCCGTCGCTGACGACAATGGACAAGATCGCCAGCTACTGCCTGACCGAGCCGGGTTCGGGCTCTGACGCGGCGGCGCTGCGGACGACGGCAGTGCGTGACGGCGACCATTATGTGCTGAACGGGTCCAAGGCTTTTATCTCGGGCGCGGGGACGTCGGACGTCTATGTCGTCATGGTCCGCACGGGCGGCGAAGGGGCCAAGGGGATCAGCGCCGTGGTGGTCGAGGCGGGGACGCCCGGCCTGTCGTTCGGGGCGCAGGAAAAGAAGATGGGCTGGAACGCCCAGCCGACCGCCATCGTCAGCTTCGACGATTGCCGCATCCCGGTCGCCAACCTGCTGGGCGAAGAAGGCGCGGGCTTCAAATACGCCATGGCTGGTCTGGACGGCGGGCGCCTGAACATCGCCGCCTGTTCGCTGGGCGGGGCGCGGTTGGCGCTGGAGACGGCGCAGGACTATGTCGCCACGCGCAAGCAGTTCGGTCAGGCCATCGGCCAGTTCCAGGCGCTGCAATTCCGACTGGCCGACATGGCGACGGACCTGGAGGCGGCGCGCCTGATGGTGCTGCGCGGGGCCTGGGCCATCGACAACGATCACCCGGAAAAAACCAAGTGGTGCGCCATGGCCAAGCGACTGGCCACAGACGCCTGTTTCCAGATCGCCGACGAGGCGCTGCAACTGCACGGCGGCTATGGCTATCTGAAGGACTATCCGCTGGAGCGGATCGTGCGCGACCTGCGGGTTCACCGCATCCTGGAAGGCACCAACGAGATTATGCGTGTCATCATCGCGCGGGAGCTGGCGCGATGAACGGTCAAGTGAGCGAACCCGAAGTCATCACCCGTATCGAGAGCGGTGTCGGCCGCATCACTCTAAACCGGCCCAAGGCGATCCATGCGCTGAACCGGGGCATGTGCGAAGCGATAATCGAGGCGTTGCTGGCGTGGCGCGGCGATGAGGCTGTGCGCTCGGTGCTGATCGACCATGCAGGCGAGCGCGGTTTCTGCGCCGGGGGCGACATTCGCATGATCGCCGAGAGCGGGGCGGGGGATGCGTCGGAGGCCAGGGCCTTCTTCAAGACCGAGTATCAGCTGAACCATCTGATGTTCGAATACCCCAAGCCGATCTCGGCCATCGTCGACGGCATCGTCATGGGCGGCGGCGTGGGGATCAGCGAGCCGGCGGATGTTCGCATCGCCACCGAGCGCACCACCTACGCCATGCCGGAGACGGGCATCGGCCTGTTCCCCGACGTGGGCGGGGGCTGGTTCCTGTCGCGGCTGCCGGGGCAGACGGGGGTCTGGCTGGCGCTGACCGGGGCGCGGCTGAAGGCGGCGGATACGGTGGCCCTGGGCATCCACACCCATTTCGTCGAGAGCGGCGCGACGGCGGCCTTGAAGGACGAACTTCTCGCCAATCCGTCTGACCCCAAGGCCGTGGCTGACCGCGTGTCGGGCGAGCCAGGCCCGGCGCCGCTGGACGCGCACCGCGAGGCCATCGACCGGCTGTTCGCCTTTGACACGGTCGAGGACATCTTCGCCGCGCTGGAAGGCGATGGCTCGGAGTGGGCGCTGAAGCAGATTGAGACGCTGAAGACCAAGTCGCCGCAGTCGCTGAAGATTTCGCTGCGCCAGATCCGCACGGGGGCGGGCCTGTCCTCCTTCGCCGATAACATGGCGATGGAATATGCGCTGGGCGGCCGGGTGGTGCGCACCCACGACTTCCAGGAAGGCGTGCGCGCCGTCATCGTCGACAAGGACAATGCGCCGCAGTGGTCGCCCGCCGACCTGTCGGGCGTCAGCGACGCGACGCTGGACGCGCTGTTTGCGCCCTTGCCCGCCGACGAGGCCTGGTCGACGCTCTGAAAACGGCGCTGCGGCGCAACATTTGTTGTTCCAAGTCGCCTTGAGAGCTATCTAGGCGAAATGAGTAAGCGCTGGACCCCTGAATCCTGGAGAAACAAGCCCGTCGTGCATATGCCGACGGACTATCCTGACATGGCCGAACTGGCCCGTGTCGAAGACGAGCTGCGGGCCATGCCGCCCCTGGTGTTTGCCGGCGAGGCCCGCAAACTGACCCAGCACCTCGCGCAGGTGGAGGCGGGGAACGCCTTCCTGCTTCAGGGCGGCGACTGCGCCGAGAGCTTCAAGGAGTTCTCGACGGACAACATCCGCGACACCTTCCGCCTGATCCTGCAGATGGCGGTGGTCCTGACCTTCGCCGGGCGCAAGCCGGTGGTGAAGGTGGGCCGTATCGCTGGTCAGTTCGCCAAGCCGCGCTCGTCGCCGCTGGAAGAGATCGGCGGCGTCGAGCTGCCGTCCTATCGCGGCGACATCATCAACGGCATGGGCTTCACGCCCGAAGAGCGCGTGCCCGATCCGCAGCGCCTGCTGAAGGCCTATAACCAGTCGGCCTCGACGCTGAACCTGCTGCGCGCCTTTGCGGGCGGGGGCTATGCCGACCTGTACAATATCCACCGCTGGACCCTGGGCTTCGCCGACAATGGCGCGGGCGCGGCCTATCGCGAGTTGGCTGACAAGATCACCGAGGCCCTGGCCTTCATGGAGGCGGTCGGCGTCACGCCCGAGACGCATCCCGACCTGTCGCGCGTCGAGGTCTTCACCAGCCACGAAGCTTTGCTGCTGAACGTCGAGAGCGCCCTGACGCGTCTGGAAGGTTCGACCGGCGAATGGTTCGACACCTCGGCTCACATGCTGTGGATCGGCGAGCGCACCCGTCAGCTGGACGGGGCGCATATCGAATTCATGCGCGGCATCTCGAACCCGATCGGCGTCAAGTGTGGGCCGACGATGACGGCGGAGGATATCCTGCCGCTGATCGACGCCCTGAACCCGAACAATATTCCGGGCCGTCTGACCCTGATCGGCCGTTTCGGCCACGACAAGGTCGGCGACCGTCTGCCGGCCCTGATGCGGGCGGTGAAGGCCGAGGGCAAGCGCGTCATCTGGTCGATCGACCCGATGCACGGCAATACGCTGAAGGCCGCAAACGGCTACAAGACCCGGCCGTTCGACCGCGTCATGGGCGAGGTCCGCACCTTCATCGACGTGGCGGAGGCCGAGGGCGTTCACCCCGGCGGCGTTCACCTGGAAATGACCGGCCAGAACGTCACCGAGTGCATCGGCGGCGCCCAGCCTGTGACAGAGGACGAGCTGTCGAGCCGCTATCACACCCACTGCGATCCGCGTCTGAATGCGGATCAGGCGCTGGAGCTGGCCTTCCTGGTGGCGGAACGCCTCAAGGCCGGGCGTCAGGCCCGCGCCGAGGCCGCGTGACCTCGGCGGTCGAAAACGAAGGCTCGGGCTGCGTCGCCTATCAGGGCGCGCCCGGCGCCTTCAGCCATGAAGCCTGCCTCGACCTGCGCCCGTGGGACGAGGCGGTCGGGTTCGAGACCTTCCAGGGGGCGATTGACGCCCTGTTGTCCGGCCAGTGCCAGTTTGCGCTGATCCCGGTCGAGAACTCGACCGTCGGCACGGTCGAGCCCGCCGCCAGTCTGGTGCGTGAGGCGGGGCTGGTCGTGGTCAGCGAGGCCTGGCGACCGATCCGGCTGGCCTTGCTGGGTCTGCCCGAAGCGCGGCTGTCGGACATCAGGACGGCCGAGAGCCATCCCGTGGCCTTGCAGCAATGCTCCAAGGCGCTGGGCGAGCTGAAGATCACCTCGGTCGAGGTTTTCGACACGGGCGGCGCCGCCGCTGCCGTGGCCGAAGCCGGCGATCTGACCCGCGCGGCGGTCGCGCCTGCACGCGCCGCCGAGGTCTATGGCCTGTCGGTTCTGCGCAACGATTTGCAGGATTTCAGCGACAATCGGACGCGATTTGTCCTCCTCAGTGCGCCTGGGGCTTGACCGCGCACAGAGTTTGCGCGCTTAAGAAGGGATCGGATCGACCCTGATCCTGAAACCGGACCGGATTCATGTCCTCGCTGCGCGCACAACTGACCCTTGAAACCACCACGCGCGCGGTGGCCGGCTTCTATTTTGGCTACGGCTATTACGGCTTTCGATACGCCGGCTGAGGCGTCGGGCTTCTAACCAACCCTGACAGTCTCGCTGGCGACCGCTTCTCCCGAGCGGCCTCTGCACGCGTTCCTGCCTGATGTTCGGCGGACGCGATCTCCCCATCGAAATTCCATGCCGAAAGCCCAATCCCATGCCCAATTCCAATATCCAGCAAGTCTGGCCCGCTGAATCCGCCGAGCTGAGCCCCGAGCAGAAGGCGCTGGCCGCTCTGCGCGCCGAGATCGACAGCCTGGACGACCAGATCCTTGAACTGTTCGAGCGCCGTCTGGCCGTCGCCGCCCAGGTGGGCAAGGCCAAGGACGCGCCGACCGGCCCGCACACCAAGCTGCGTCCCGACCGCGAACAGGCCGTTCAGGCCCGCGTGCTGAAGCAGTGCGAACCCGAGAACCGCGAAGCGGTCGAGCACCTGTGGCGCGAGATCGTCGGCTGGGGCCTGGCCCGTCAGGGTCGGCTGCAGGTCCACGTCTGGGCTCCCATCGACCCGGCCAAGGCCGTGGACGGCGCCCGTCTGCGTTTCGGCGCCGCCGCCGACATCAAGCTGGTCCGCGACCCGCAGGCCGCGCTGGCGCACGCTGCCGAGGGGCATGGCGTGGCGGTGTTGTCGATCAATACTGACGACGCCTGGTGGATGGGTCTTCGTCGCGAATGGTCTATGCTGAGCGTCTTCGACGGCTACGGCGGCGACACCCCGACCTCGCTGGCCGTGGGCAAGATCGATCCGCCGGCCTTGCCGACGGGCCGCCGCGTGGTGGTGACGGTCGGCGGCGACGCCGGCGACGGTTCGGGCGCGCGGCGCTGGGGCCTGAACACCAACCACGGCTGGACCCTGGCCCTGACCGACGCCGACGTGGCGCCGGGCGACGTGGAAGGCTGCGTCGGCGCCATCGGCTGATCGCCACAAAAGGGAAGGTGTGAACGGGCGTTAAGCCTGTTCCTCAACCCTGTCTCAAAGAGCGGCGTCCACTGTGGAGGCATGAACGCTTCCGTCATCCTGCGGTTCGGATCGGTCGGCGCCCTCGCGGCGCTGCTGTCCGGCTGCGGCATGGCGGAGGCCGATCCCCACCGTTTCGAGGGCGTGGCGGACCAGATCGCGGCTATTCCTCTGACAAGCGAGGCTGAGCCAGCGAGGGCAACTGCCGCTTCGCGCAAGGACGATGAGCCGGCGCGGCGTCCGCTCAAGGTCGAGCTTCTGACCCCGCATCAGCTGTGGGACGCCCGCGACGGGCTGACGAGCAAGGCGGCGGCTGTCCTGCCGGCCCTGCCGCCGGTGTTTATTGACCCTGAAGCGCCGCCCGCCGTGCAGGCGGCGCAGCAACAGCAGACATCCAAGTCGCCACGGGCCGTCGCGGTCGCCGCCGCTGCGCCCGCCGTGCTGATCCAGCTGGGCGCCTATGCCAGCCAGGCCTCGGCCCAGGCGGCATGGGAGCGTCTGGGGCAGGGCAGCCACGGCCTGAGCCCGGTGTTCGAGCCGGTCGAGGTCAAGGGGCAGCGCCTGGTTCGGCTGAAGGTCCGGGCCGGATCGGCACAGGCCAAGGCGCTGTGCGAACGCGCGGCGGCGTCCGATCCCTGGTGCGTCCGGGCCGCAGAGGCGGCGTCGTCCACAGGCGCGGCTTAAGGTTTCGTTGACGACTGACGTCCTTGGCCCGATCTAGGGGTCCAGGGGCGGGCTGCGAACGGTTGAGTCGCGACCGTCGAAACATCGGGACTCATCATGGCGCAGCCTCAGGTCATCGTCATCGGCAATGAAAAGGGCGGGGCGGGCAAGTCCACCCTGGCCATTCACATCGTCACCGGCCTGCTGCACGCGGGCAAGAAGGTCGCCATCATCGACCTGGACCTGCGTCAGCGGTCAATGGAGCGCTTCTTCTCCAACCGTGGGGCGTGGACGGCGGCCAACGAACAGCCCCTGCCCATGCCGATCGTGCCGGACATGGGCGACGGCAAGGCCCTGGCCAAGGCCGACGAGGCCGAGCAGCTGGCGCGCTTTGACGCCGCCTATGCCGAGGCGCAAGGCGTGGCGGACATCATCCTGATCGACACGCCCGGCGGCGACACGGCCCTGTCGCGCGCCGCGCATGGCCGCGCCGACCAGATCGTCACACCGATGAACGACAGCTTCGTCGACTTCGACCTGTTGGGCGAGGTCGATCCGGTGACGCTGGATCTGAAAAAACCCTCCATCTATTCCGAGAGCGTGTGGGAGGCGCGCAAGCACCGCGCCATCACCGAGGGGCGTCAGGTGACGATCGACTGGGTCGTCGTCACCAATCGCCTGGCCGTGGCCGAGGCGCGCAACCGTCGTCGTCTGGAAGAGAAGATGATGAAGCTGGCCAAGCGCGTCGGCTTCCGCGTCGGGCCGGGTCTGCGCGACCGGGTCATCTATCGCGAGCTGTTCCCCTTCGGCCTGACGGTGGCCGACCTGTCGAACGACATCCGCCCGGTGTCCGTGTCGCTGGCCCACGTGGCGGCGCGTCAGGAACTGCGCAATCTGATGCAGTCCCTGGGTCTGGACGACGCCCAGGGCGGTTCGCTGGCCCCGCTGGACGCGGCCGCGGCCTGATCGTCGCATGGGCCTGATCTGGCTGACGCTGGCCGCCGTGGCGGTCTGGGCGCTGGCCCGTCTGGGACGGCAGACCGAGCGTGCGGGACGGGGGCACTGGCGCATCTCTGCGACCATCCTCAGCACAGCCCTGTTCGCGGGGGCGGTTCTGGCTGCGTCGCGCGGGGTCTGGCTGGCGACGATAGGACTGGCGGGAGCGGGGCTATGGCTGGCGGTGCAGTCGCGGGTTCGGACCGTGCCGCCGCGTGCGCCTGTGGCTGAGCGGCTATCTGAGGCCGAGGCGCGGGCCATTTTGGGCGTGTCCGCCGATGCGACGCCCGAGGCTGTGCAGGCCGCCTGGCGCCGCCTGATGGCACGGGCGCATCCTGATCAGGGCGGGACGGAGGGGCTGGCGGCGCGGGTCAACGCGGCGCGGGATCGGCTGCTCAAGGGCTAGGCGGAGCCGGAGTTTTCAATCGTCCCAAGCAACTTCACAAGCGAGGTATTCGCTTAGCACTATCCGCGCGACGGTAGGCCCGCCAAATATCGTCGCATAGCGATACCGATGTGGTTGGATTACCTGCCAACCGGGATTTCCGGTGGCAAGGCGAGTCATCATCCGGCAGCCCATCTCAGGCCAAATGGGCGGCAAGGAGATCGTCTCGAAAGCCTCCCTCTCGCTCAGGTGGAGGGTATGAAGTGGTTTAAACCAAATAGAACTCGGCTCATCCCGAAATACTTCGGACAGTTCGTATAGGATGTGTCCTTGGGCGAGCTTCTTTACGACGTTTTCGATGCGGCCCGTCTCGACGGAAAACGTAATGTAGCCATCTGCCTCTAGGCGGCTTTTCTCGATTCGGGCGCGAAGAGCTGGTTGCTCTCGAAGTTTTCGAGCAACGTTTGAACGGCGCAGTTTGTCTGGCTCCGTCGTTCCACTGATTGCGCAGTCCAGCAGGCAGGCGAGGTACTCCTCATCCTGTGAGAAGCCTTCGTTGCACGGTTGGCAAGCACCTACGACCGGAAGGTCTGCGGGCAAAGGTGTGTCGAGCAGCACCTTGGAAGGGGCGTGGTCGCGTGTGGTCTTTTCGCCGCCGCAGTAGAGGCAGCCCAGAGTAAGTCTGTAATCAGAATAGTCTGGGACGCTGCCCAACTACCCCACCTTCACCCGCGTGGCGGCTTCGGGCAGGTCCTCGCCGAAGGCGCGCTGGTAGAACTCGGCGATGGTGGGGCGTTCCAGTTCGTCGCACTTGTTCAGGAAGGTCAGGCGGAAGCTGAGGGCCAGGTCGCCGCCGAAGATGATGGCGTTCTGGGCCCAGGTGATGACCGTTCGCGGCGACATGACGGTGGAGATGTCGCCGTTCATGAAGGCGTTGCGGGTCATGTCGGCGACGCGGACCATGGCGGCGATACGGCGCTTGCCCTCGGCGTCGTTCCACTCGGGGATCTTGGCGGCGACGATCTCGGCTTCGACGTCGTGGTCGAGGTAGTTCAGCGTGGTGACGATGTTCCAGCGGTCCATCTGACCCTGGTTGATCTGCTGGGTGCCGTGATAGAGGCCCGAGGTGTCGCCGAGGCCGATGGTGTTGGTGGTCGAGAACAGGCGGAACCAGCGGTTCGGGCGGATCACGCGGTTCTGGTCCAGCAGGGTCAGGCGGCCTTGCGCTTCCAGCACGCGCTGGATCACGAACATGACGTCGGGACGGCCTGCGTCGTATTCGTCGAAGACTAGGGCGACCGGGCGTTGCAGCGACCAGGGCAGGATGCCTTCGCGGAACTCGGTGATCTGCTTGCCGTCCTTCAGGACGATGGCGTCCTTGCCGATCAGGTCGATGCGGCTGATGTGGCTGTCCAGGTTCACGCGGACCAGAGGCCAGTTCAGGCGGGCGGCGACCTGTTCGATGTGGGTCGACTTGCCGGTGCCGTGATAGCCCTGAACCATGACGCGGCGGTCAAAGGCGAAGCCGGCGCAGATGGCCAGGGTGGTCTGCGGATCGAAGCGATAGGACGGGTCGATTTCGGGCACGTGGCTGTCGCGCGTGTCGAAGGCGGGCACGATCATGTCGGAATCGACGCCGAACGCCTCCCTGACCGTCACCTTGCGGTGCGGCTCCAGCGTGACCAGGGGATCGGGCGAGGCGTCGAGGGGAGAGGTCATGGCACCCATCTAGTGCCCTCGCGCGCGCGGCTCAACACGCGCGCGAGGAAACTGAGCGGTTATTCCGCCGACAGGGCCACATCCACGTTGCCGCGCGTGGCGTTGGAGTAGGGGCAGACCTGGTGCGCCTTCTGGATCAGGTCGTCGATGACCGCCGGATCGAGGCCGTGGTCGGTGATCTTGAGCGAGACGTCGAGGTTGAAGCCTTCGCCGCGCGTGTTCTTGCCGAAGCCGACGCCGGCGGTGACTTTCGTGTCCGGGCCGACCGGGGTGCCCGCCTTGCCGGAAACCAGCCGCAGGGCGCCGAGGTAGCAGGCGGCGTAGCCGGTGGCGAAGAGCTGTTCGGGATTGGTCCCGTCGCCGCCCTTGCCGCCCATCTCGGTCGGGACGGACAAGCGGACGTCGATCTTGCCGTCGTCGGTGGCGGAGCGGCCTTCGTCGCGGCCGCCTCCCGAAGCTGTGGCGTGGGCGCGGTACAAGACTTCCATCAGGTGACTCCTTTGGGGATCCAAGGAGTCGGATATGGGGCTCAGTCGTTCAGAAACAACGGTTCTGTGATTCGTGTGATCCACAAGGGGGTGTTAACAATTTGTCCATAACTTCCGTCGGGGAAGAGCAATGAATACGTACACGCAGTACTTTTGCTATGTCTATGACGCGCCAGAAGGCACGCCCCTGATGCTCGCGCTGGATGCGGACAGCCTGCCTGAAGCCGTCAGCGAAACGCGCCGCATGATGCTGGGCGAAAACGCGGACAGCGCCTTTGCGGAAATCTGGGACGGGACCGGCGAGAACGTGGTGACGCGCATCGACGGCGCGTCCCGGTCAGGGGCAGGCGGCCTGTTGCGCTCGCTCAGGCGTGCCCGGCCTTTTTCAAGACTTTCCAGGCCTTGATGACGGCCTGAAGCTTGGCTTCAGCGCCGCGGTCGCCGCCGTTGGTGTCCGGGTGGAAGCGTTTCAGCATCTCGTGATAGCGGGCCTTGATGGCCGCCTTGTCAGCCCCGGGCTTCAGGTCGAGGTCGGTCAGGGCCGCCAGCTCGATCTTGCCGATACGGTGGACTTCGGGCGCGGCAGGACCGGCCTGATCCTGGGTGCGGCGACCGAACAGGCCGAAGCTGTCGCGCCAGGAACCCGCGCCCTCGGTGTTGGCCGTGCCCATCTTGGCGGCGAAGGCGGCGGCTTCGCGCGTGTTCTTGCCGGCTTTCATCTCCCAGGTCGGGCGACCGCCGGTCATGGCCTCGTTCTCCTGAGCGGCGCGGACCTGAGCCTCGTTCATGCCGGCGTAGAAGTTCCAGCTCTTGTTGTACTGGCCGGCGTGCGTCTGGCAGAAATCATAGAAGTCGGCGAGCTGCTCGCGCGACTTCGGCGCCTTGGCGGTTGCGGGACGGGTGCAGTCCGGCCACTCGCACGACTTCTCGCCCTTCTTGCGATGCAGGACGTCAGCCGCAGCCGCCTTCTCCTCATCGGACTTGGGCGGCTTCACGCGGATGTCGGTGAAGCGGGGTTTGTATTCAAATGACGCGGACATCGGCCCAAGTGTAAGCTTGATTTGGACAGCTTCAAGGAACGACCGATGTCAGACGGCCCGATTGCCACACTTATCCGCGAAAAACTGACGGCGGCGTTCGCTCCGCAACGGATCGATCTGGAAGACGATAGCTGGAAACACGCCGGACACCATCACGAAGGCGGCATGGACGCCAAGGACGGCGGCGAGAGCCATTTCCAGCTGACCATCGTGTCTGACGCTTTTGAAGGGCAGGGGCGTGTGGCCAGGCAAAGGGCGATCAACGCGGCTTTGAAAGAGGAGCTGGCCGGACCGGTTCACGCCCTGGCGGTGCGCGCCCTGACGGTCGCGGAAGCGGAGCGCGTTTGACGCCTTTTTCGTCCTGATACGTAAAAAAACGTATTCATCTCGTCTTAGAGACTTCGGCCTAGCGTCCGCCCGGACTGATTTGCAATGGCGGGGGCGTGCGAATGGTGGGGGATGGGATCAAGGGGCTGGACGGGCAGGCGCCCGGCGAGGCTGCACAGGCGCTGACCGCGATCCTGCAGACCCACTATCTGCGCTATCTGATCATCGTCAGCTGGGCGGTCGGCGTCATCGCCACCGTCGGTCTGGTCCCTGGCCTGCTGTGGTTCGCCGCCACCCTGGCCGCCGGCGCTCTGCGCGGCGAGGTTGAAAAGCGCGTCAGCCAGCAGGTCGGCGCCGGGTGGGGCATGGTCTTCCCAGCCGTGGCCACCGTCACGACGGCGGTCTGGGCCGTGGCGCCGCTGATGGCCTGGTTCTCGCGCGCTCCCTTTGGTCATGAGCTGGCCATCGCCCTGCTGGTGTCGGGCTATGTGCTGGTCTTCGCCCAGCTGCGCAGCTCGCCGCGACAGGCGATCATGATTTCATCGCCCTATGGTCTGGTTGCAGCGATCATCGCCGTCAGTCTGGTGGGCGGGCCATTGTTCTGGCCTTTCGTGGCCGTGGTGCCGTTTACGGCGGCCAGCCTGTTTGTCCTGGTGACGATGACGGTGCTGCGGGAAGAGCGTATCCGCGCCTTCCAGGAGCATCAGGCCCATCTGATCGAGGAACTGGAGACGGCGCGCGACAAGGCGGATGCGGCCAATGAGGCCAAGTCCAGCTTCTTGGGCGTCATCTCGCATGAACTGCGCACGCCGATGAACGGGGTGCTGGGCGCGGCCCAACTGCTGAGCGCCACCCGGTTGGAAGGTACGCAACGCGAATATCTGTCGATCATCCGCAACTCGGGCGACAATCTGCTGAGCCTGCTGAACGACATTCTCGACATGACCAAGATCGAGGCCGGCAAGATGAGCTTCGATGTCGTGGATGTGCAGGTCGACGACCTGCATCGTCGGATTCTCGGGCCGTTCGAGGCGCAGGCCGAGGCCAAGGGGCTGACGCTGACCTCGGCCTTCGAGGGCGAACTGCCGGCGGTCGTGCGCGGCGACCCTTTGCGGGTGTGCCAGGTGGTGCAGAATCTGTTGTCGAATGCGGTCAAGTTCACGGATCAGGGCGAAATTCGCTACATCGTGCGCGGCACCCGTATTTCCGATCGCCGGGTTCGGTTCGACTTCTCCGTCACGGATTCCGGTTCGGGCATCTCGCGCGAAGATCTGGATCGGCTGTTCCAGCCCTTCACCCAGGTCGACAACTCTTCCACGCGCCGTTTCGGCGGCACGGGACTGGGTCTGACCATTGCGCGACGCATGGCGCAGATCATGGGGGGCGACATCACTGTGGCGTCGCGTCTGGGCGAGGGGTCGACCTTCACCCTGTCGATCGAGGGCGAAGTGGTCGAATGGAGTCACGCGGAGCCAGCCGAGATCATCGACGCCGCCATAGACGGCGGCGACCACATGGATGTGCTGGTGGTCGAGGATCACCCCGTCAACCGCATGATCCTGGAGGCCTGGATGGGGTCGGCGGGACACCGCACAAGCACGGCTGAAAACGGGCAGCTGGCCGTCGATTTGGCCCGCAGCCAGCGCTTCGACCTGATCATCATGGACGTCAACATGCCGGTCATGGACGGGTTGACGGCGACGCGTCTGATCCGTGAGGGGCGAGGCGTCAATGCCGATACGCCCATCGTCGTCCTGTCGGCCTCGGCGCGAATCGAGGATCACGAGGCGGGGCTGGCCGCGGGGGCGGACGCCTATCTGAACAAGCCGATCGACTTCCGCAGCCTGGCCAATCTGATGGCTCAGGTTCCGGGAGGGCGGTCGGCCCTGCATCAGGCCGCCGAGACGGTGGAGGAACCGGCGGCCGCGGCCTGATCGGTCGCCGAACGCGCCAGCCTGTCGAAGCGGGCTGTTTTTTCAGCGCCGGATCGGGGTCTTTCGGTGAAAGCCTGACGCGCGGGGCTTCCATTCGCGGGGGCAGGCGCTAGACCCAAGGGCATGTCTTTCCTGCATGAAACCCTGACGCAGACGGTCGCCGCCGGTGAAAAGCGGCTGACGGTCGACGCCGCCATTCTGGCCAAGCTGGCGGACATGGCCGGCGATCTGGCGATCAACCTGACGATTGCGGCGCTGATCTTCGCCGCCACCCTGTTCATCGCCCGCTGGGCGTCGGGGGTGACGCGGCGGGTGCTGGGACGGTTGCGGGCCTTCCGTCACGATCAGACGGTGCTGAGCTTCGCCGCCCAGGTCGTGCGGGTGGTTGTCATCATCATCGGCCTGATCGCCGTGCTGCAACGCCTGGGCGTGCAGACGACCTCGATCATCGCGGTTCTGGGCGCCGCCTCGCTGGCGGTCGGTCTGGCCTTGCAGGGCACGCTGTCGAACGTGGCGGCGGGGGTCATGCTGCTGATGCTGAGGCCCTATCGCGTGGGCGAGGTGATCGACGTCGGCGGGGCCTCGGGCACGGTGCAGAAGCTGGACCTGTTCACGACCCAGCTGTCGAACGCCAACAACCACAAGATCGTCATCCCCAATTCCAAGGTCCTGAGCGACGTCATCATCAACCTGACGGGTCAGCGGACGCGTCGGATCGAGATCAAGTTCACCGTCGGGTACGGTGAGAATCTGAAAGACGCCTGCGACGTGCTGGCCGGCGTGGCCGTGGCCCATGCCAAGGTGCTCAAAGACCCGACGCCCTGGACCGGGGTGACGGCCCTGCTGGACAGCGCGGTGGAGATTACGCTCCACGCCTGGGTCAACGTCGGCGACTGGTGGCAAGGCCAGGCCGACCTGATGCAGAGCGGCAAGGAGGCGCTGGACGCCGCCGGGATCGAAATACCCTTCCCGCACCAGGTCGAGGTGCCGGCCAAGGACGCCCAATTCGCCCGCGTCGTCATGGCGCCGGCAGAACAGGAAGAATGACGCGTGCGCTACGACTTCGGATCGGACAACACCGCCGGCATGGCGCCGGACGCCCTGAACGGCTTGGTCGCCGCCAACAGCGGTTTCGCGCGGGCCTATGGCGCAGACGAGACGACCGCGCGGGCCGCCGACCAGATCCGTCAGCGTCTGGACGCCGACGCCGAGGTGCGCTTCGTCTTCAGCGGCACGGCGGCCAACGCCATCGCCGTCTCCATGCTGGCCCAGCCCTATGAGGCGGTGCTGACGCATCACGCGGCCCACATCTGCACCGATGAGACGGGTGCGCCGGGCTTCTTTGGCCAGGGCGTCGGCCTGATCGGCCTGCCGGGCTATTCGGGCAAGATCGACGGCATGGCTCTGCAAGCCGCGCTGGACGAGCCGGTCGTGGGGCACCGCCAGCCGGCGGCGGCCTTGAGCGTCACCCAGGCGACGGAATACGGCGCGGTCTATTCCGAGGAGGAACTGCGCCACCTGATCGAGCCGGCCAAGCAGGCGGGCCTGGGCGTCCACATGGACGGGGCGCGGCTGGCCAATGCGGCGGCGGCGGGGTTCGACCTGAAGGACATTCCGCGTCTGGGCGTCGATGTTCTGGTGTTCGGCGGGGCCAAGGCGGGCGCCAACAGCGCCGAGGCCCTGGTCATCTTCAACAAGAGCCTGACGCGGCGCATCGACAACCGACTGAAGCAGGCCGGGCAGACCGCGTCCAAGGCGCGGTTCCTGGCGGGGCCGATCCTGGGGTTGCTGGAATCGAACGCTTGGGAGACCGGCGCGGCGCACGCCAACCTGATGGCCCAGCGTCTGGCCGACGGCATTGAAGAGCGTTCGCCCTTCGTCCTGGCGCACCCGGTCGAGTCCAACGCGGTCTTTGTGCGGATGCCGGACGAGGCGCATCAGCGTCTGAACGCCCTGGGCTGGGCCTGTTATCAGTTCGACGACGGGTCGGTGCGGTTCGTCTGCTCCTGGGCGACGACCGAAGGCGCGGTGGACGAACTGCTCGAAGCCATCGCGAGCCTGAACTGAATGCCGGTTTCGCTCCGGCCAGTCGCGGCCCATATGCTGGAGCATGACGATGCGCGGTGAACGATCCGGCCGACGCGGCGACTCGACCGTCAAGGCGATGGCCGCGGGGCAGGCCGAAGTGAAGCAGGAGGCGCCGCCGACGCTGCAGGCCTTGGGCGATCTGCTGCGCGTGGTCGGGCGTTCGGGCGCGCCGCAACTGCGTCTGCGCATCACCGGGGCCGTCGCCCTGACCCTGGCGGGCAAGGGTCTGGGCGTGCTGGCGCCCCTGATCCTCGGCGCGGCGGTCAACCATCTGGCGGCGGGGCAGGGCGCAGCGGCGGCGGTCGGCTGGGGCTTTGCCGCCTTCGCCGTGGGCTGGGCCGTGGTGCGCTTCCTGTCGGCGGCGACTCCGCAGCTGTCGGACGTGGTGTTCGCGCCGGTGCGGGCCGCAGCCCAGCGTAAGACGGCGGCAGGGACCTTTGCGCACGCCCTGAGCCTGTCGCTGGACTTCCACCAGACCAAGCGGTCCGGAGCCTTGTCGCGGACGATGGATCGCGGCTCGCGGGCCGTGGACTTCCTGCTGCGGATTCTGGTGTTCAACCTGGGTCCGACGGCGATCGAGCTGGTGCTGGCGGCGGCGGTGCTGGGGGCCCGGTACGACTGGCGGTTCGGCGCGGTCGCGGTGGGGGTGGTGCTGGTTTATGGGGCCGCGACCTTCTCCATGGCCAACTGGCGGTTGGAGCATCGCCGCGCCATGAACGCCGCCGACAGCGAGGCGGCGGGCCTGAGCGTCGACGCCCTGCTGAACTATGAGACCGTCAAGTCGTTCGGCGCCGAGACGCGCGCGGCCGAGGCCTATGACCAGTCGCTGTCGACCTATGTGGACGCGGCGCTGAAGGCCAATACGTCGCTGGCGGCCCTGAACATGATCCAGGGCCTGATCATGAACATCGGCCTGGGGATCATGGCCGTCATGGCCGGGTTCGAGGCCGCAGCGGGGCGGATGGGGCCGGGCGACGTGACGGCGGCGGTGTTGATCATGATCTCGCTGTATGCGCCGCTGAATATCCTGGGCTTCGCCTATCGGGAAATCCGTCAATCTTTCATCGACATGGAAGAGATGCTGAAGGTGACTCGTCAGGCGCCGCAGGTGGCCGATGCGCCCGACGCCATCGACCTGCCGCGTCCGGCCAGCGGCTGCGGGGCCGAGATCGTGTTTGATCACGTCGGCTTCCGCCACGACGCGCGCGCGGCGGGACTGGACGACGTCAGCTTCGTCACCCCCGCGGGCACGACGACGGCCCTGGTGGGGACGTCGGGGGCGGGCAAGTCCACGATCGTCAAGCTGGCCTTGCGTCTGCTGGACCCGCAGGAGGGCCGGGTGCTGATCGATGGCCATGATGCGCGATCGCTGACGCAGGCGTCGTTGCGGGCGGCGGTGGCCCTGGTGCCGCAGGACGTGGCCCTGTTCAATGACAGCATCCGCGCCAACATCGCCTTCGCCCGCCCCGATGCGGATGAGGCGGCGATCTGGGCGGCGGCGGAGGCGGCGGAGCTGGCCGACTTCATCCGCAACCTGCCCGAAGGCATGGAGACGCGGGTCGGCGAGCGAGGGCTGAAGCTGTCAGGCGGCGAGCGTCAGCGCGTGGGCATCGCCCGGGCCCTGTTGGCCGATCCCTGCATCCTGATCCTGGACGAGGCGACCAGCGCTCTGGACAGCCGCACTGAAGCCGCGATTCAGAAGACGCTGAGGAAGGCGCGCGCGGGCCGTACGACCCTGGTGGTGGCCCACCGCCTGTCGACTGTGGCCGACGCCGATCAGATCCTGGTGTTGAAGGCCGGGCGGATTATCGAGCGCGGGGCTCATCATGAACTGGTGGCGCGTCAAAGCGGCGAGTACGCCAGCCTGTGGCGCAAGCAGACGCGGGGCGCCAAGAGCCAGGTTCAGTCGGACTGATTCAGTCGGACGGGCCCGCTATGCCGGGAACCTTGGCCTTCAGCACGTCCTTGAGGCTGGCCAGAACCTGGGTGCGGACTTCGGCGGCGTCGGCCGGAAGCGTCAGCAGCAGACGCAGGGCCTGGGCATGGACGGTGACGATGCGCCAGTCGAAGGGCTTCTCCTCGGGCGCGGCGTCGATCAGGTCGCACAGGTTGGCGGCGGCGGCGCACAGGTCCTTCAGCTCGAACGGACCGGCGGCGTCGATGACGGCGCTGGAGTGGTTGTAAGCCTGATCCAGCACGCGTGCTGTTTCTTCCAGCGAGGCGGCGGGTTGGAGCAGAGCGAGGGCCGCGACCTGTTCCTCGATGACGGCGCGGCTGCGGCCCTCCATCTCGGCCAGGTTGGCCTTGGCCTGGGCCAGGGCGACGCCGGCGCTGACGCCGCCGGGCTGATCGATCAGGGTCGACAGGCGGGAACGGCGGCGGTTGTGCGTGATGACGGTCATAGCTCGATCGACGCTCTGCGTTGGGCTTCGAATTCAGCCTTGCGGATTTCTTCTGAACGACGCTCCAGGCCCTCCCAGGGTTCCGAGCGGAAGCGTCGGTCGGGGCCGAAATAGTCGCCGACCTCTAGGAAGGGGCGGGCGTCGCGGGCGACCCAGACGATGCGTTCCAGCAGGACGCTCGCGCTGAAGGGCTTGGTGATCAGGAAGTTGGCGCCGCAGTCGCGCGCCTCGGACACCTTTGAGCGACGGACGTGGGCGGCAGTCATGATGACGGGGGCGAAGGCGTTGGGTTCCAGCCCCGAACGCCGCAGCCAGCGCACGAACTCATAGCCGCTCATGCCCGGCATCTCGCAGTCGACCAGGATCAGATCGACGGGGTGGTCGCGCAGGACGGCGATGGCCTCGGCGGCGCTGCTGCAGGCGTGGCGGACCTTGATGCCGAAGCCGAGCACGGCCTGGGCCGTCAGTTCCAGCGCGAAGGGCGAATCATCGATGACCATCGTCACCGCGCCGGCGAAGTTGAACACCGCGCTTTCGCGCAGAGATTCGCCGACCCCGTTCATGCCGCGCATGACGGGGGCCGTTTCAGAATGGAGGAGGCAAGCGCGAATCGCATGGCGTCACCTTCGACGGCGCGAGGCCGTCGCGCAATGCGTGGATCAGCCCAGACGACCGATGGCGTAAAAGCGCTCGGCGCGGGCCTTGCGGATTTCATCCGCCGACAGCGACGACAGCGATTTCAGTTCGTCTTCCAGCACGTCGCCGACCGATTGAATGGCCGTCTCGCGCGCCGTGTGGGCGCCGCCCAGGGGTTCGGGGATGACGCGATCGACGATCTTCATGGCGATCAGGTCAGGGGCGGTGATCTTCATGGCCATGGCGGCGTCCTTGGCGCGCTTGCCGTCGCGCCACAGGATGCCGGCCGCGCCCTCGGGCGAGATGACCGAATAGATGGAGTGTTCCAGCATCAGCACGCGGCTGGCGGCGGCGATGGCGATGGCGCCGCCCGATCCGCCTTCGCCCGTCACCGTGGCGATGGAGGGCACGCCCAGGGTCAGTCCGCGCTCGGTCGAGCGGGCGATGGCCTCGGCCTGGCCGCGTTCTTCGGCGCCGATGCCGGGATAGGCGCCGGCGGTGTCCACGAAGGTCAGGACCGGCAGGCCGAACTGCTCGGCCATGTCCATCAGGCGGACCGCCTTGCGATAGCCCTCGGGGCGGGCCATGCCGAAGTTGTGGGTGATGCGGGTCTGGGTGTCGTGACCCTTTTCGTGGCCCATGACCACGACCGGCTGGCCGCGGAAGCGGGCCAGGCCGCCGATGATGGCTTGATCGTCGCCGAACTGACGGTCGCCGTGCAGTTCGACGAAGTCGGTGAACAGGCCCTCGACGTAATCGACAAAGTGCGGGCGTTGCGGGTGACGCGCGACCTGGGTACGCATCCAGGCGTCAAGGTTGGCGTAGGTCTTGACCCGCAGGGCGTCGGCCTTCTTGCGCAGGGCGGCGATCTCGCTCTCGAACGAGCCGCTGGTCGGCGCGAGCAGGGACAGCTCCGCGATCTTGGCTTCCAGCTCGGCGATGGGCTTTTCGAATTCGAGGTAGTGCGTGGCCATAAGGCGTCCGTGTGGAGGAAGCGCGGTTGGCGCTACGGAAAGCGGCGGAAACTAGAGCGGTGAACGCCGCGGGGCAAGCGGGGTTCAGTCGTCCTTCGCCAAGGGGTGCTTGGAGTGGACGACCTGGGACAGGCGGTCGGTGGCGACGTGGGTGTAGATCTGGGTGGTCGAGATGTCGGCGTGGCCCAGAAGTGTCTGGACCACGCGCAGGTCGGCGCCGCCTTCCAGCAGGTGCGTGGCGAAGGCGTGGCGCAGGACGTGGGGGCTGACGCGGGCGGGGTCGATATTGGCCGCGATGGCCGCCTGATCCAGAAGTTGGGCGAAGCGGCGGGGCGTCAGATGGCCGGTCTTGCCGTGCGACGGAAACAGCCAGACGCTGTCGGGGGCCTTGGGCGGACGCGCGGCGTCGCGCGCCGTCAGCCAGGCCTTGATGGCTTCGCGGGCGGCGGTGTTGAGCGGGGCCAGGCGCTCCTTGCCGCCCTTGCCGCGCACGATCAGATAGGCGGGATCGCGGCGCACGGCTTCGACCTTGAGCCCAAGCAGTTCGGAGACGCGCAGGCCCGAGGCGTAGGCCATTTCCACCAAGGCGACCAGGCGCAGACCCGCCGCGCTGTCGGCGGCGCCGGCGGCGGTGAGAAGCGCCTCGATCTCGTCGCGGCTGAGGGTCTTGGGCAGGCTGCGGCCCTGTTTGGGGGCGTCGATGCGGCGGGATGGGTCGTCGCTCCGCCAACCTTCGCCCAGGGCGAAGCGGTAGAACTGGCGCACCGAGGACCTGTGGCGCGCGGCGGTGGCGGCGGACAGGCCGCGTCGGGACAGGTCGGCGAACCAGGCCTCCAGCGCCGCTTCGTCTGCGCCCATCAGGCCGCCCGCATCGCTCAGCCAGGCCTCGGCGTCGGCCAGGTCGCGGCCATAGGCGGACAGGGTGTGGGGCGAGGCGTCGCGCTCGACCGCCATCATCTCCAGAAAGGCCTCCACCTGAGGCGTCATGCGGCAGGCTCAACAGAGGTGTGGAGCGAACGGCTGGGTCGTGTAGAGGATATGGGAACCATGCCTGCCGACGCCTCGCCCGATTCCTCGCCCTTGTCGCCTAACCTGGCGCTTGACCGCACCATAACCCTGGTGGGGCTGATGGGCGTGGGCAAATCGACCGTGGGGCGCAGACTGGCGCAGCGGCTGGGTCTGCCCTTCTTTGACGGCGACCATGAGATCGAAGCCGCCGCCGGCATGAGCGTCAGCGAAATCTTCGCCAGCCGGGGCGAGGCCGAGTTCCGGGCGGGCGAGGCGCGAATCATGCGCCGTCTGCTGGAAGGGCCGCCCATCGTCCTGGCGACCGGCGGCGGGGCCATGCTGAACCCCGAGACGCGCGCCCTGATGAAGACCCACTCGGTCAGCGTCTGGATGCGCGCAGACCTGAAGGTGATCACCGAGCGGGTGCAGCGGCGCGACACCCGGCCCCTGCTGCGCGGGCGCGATCCTCTGGAGGCCCTGAGCCAGTTGGCCGAGGCCCGCTATCCCATCTATGCCGAGGCCGACCTGACGGTGGACGTCGGCGGCGGTTCGCACGGCCAGGCGGTCGAGGCGATCTATCGAGAACTGCGGCGGCACGCCCGCGAGGAGAGCAAGCGATGACGACGACGATCCCGGTCGGTGGCGAAGGCTTCGCCGCCTATGAGGTCGTGGTCGGGCGGGGGCTGCTGAAAGAGGCGGGCGCGCGGGTCGCGGCCCTGGCGCCGACGCGGGCCTTTATCGTCAGCGACGAGACGGTGGCGGCCATCCACGGCGAGACGGTGCGCGCGGGGCTGGAAGGTGCGGGGCTGAAGACCGGGATCGTGACGGTTCCGGCGGGCGAGGCGTCCAAGTCGTTCGAGCAGCTTGAGGCCGTGCTGGACCGGCTGCTGGCCGAGGGGCTGGACCGCAAGAGCATGGTCGTGGCGCTGGGCGGCGGGGTCGTGGGTGATCTGGCCGGGCTGGCGGCGGCCCTGTTCATGCGCGGCGTCGACTTTGTCCAGGTTCCGACGACCCTGCTGGCCCAGGTGGATTCCTCGGTCGGCGGCAAGACGGCCATCGACACGCCGCGCGGCAAGAACCTGATCGGCGCCTTCCATCAGCCGCGATTGGTGCTGGCCGACATCGAGGCCCTGGCCACCCTGCCGGTGCGGCAGGTGCGGTCGGGCTGGGCCGAGGTGCTGAAACATGGGCTGATCTGCGACGCGGCCTTCTTCGACTGGCTGGGCGGAGAAGGGAAGGCGGGCGCCGAGGGCGACCCCGACGCCTTGGAGCGGGCGGTGATCCGTTCGGTCGAGATCAAGTCCCAGATCGTCGGCGAGGACGAGAAGGAGGCGGGACGACGCGCCCTGCTGAACCTGGGGCATACATTCGGGCACGCGCTGGAGGCTGAGCTGGGCTTTGGCGACGCCCTGACCCACGGCGAGGCGGTGGCGCTGGGCTGCGCCATGGCGTTTCGGTTCTCGGCCCGTCTGGGGCTGTGTACGGCGGCGGACGCCCGGAAGGCCGAGGCGGGGATCAGGGCGGCGGGTCTGCCCACGCGCCTGGCGGAGGTGGATCAGGCCTTCAGCGCCGAGGCCCTGATCGGGCGCATGGCCGGGGACAAGAAGGCCGAAGGCGGGCGGTTGACGCTGATCCTGGCGCGGGCCATCGGCGAGGTCTTCACCGACAAGGCCGTGGACGCCGAAGCGGTGCGCGCCTTCCTGATCGAGGAGGGCGCGGCGTGAAGCTGAGCCCTGTCGTGCTGCAGGACCGCTTTGTTCGGCTGGAGCCGATCACGGCGGGGCTGGAGGGCGAGGTGAGGGCGGCGCTGGACTGCGATCCCGAGGCCTGGAACGGCATGGTCAGCGCGGCCTATGGCGAGCATTTCGACGGCTGGTGGGCGGCGGCGCTGAAGGCGATGGCGAGCGGCTCGCGCATCGCCTTCGCCGTGCGGCGTCTGAGCGACGGGACGGTGGTGGGCACGACC
The DNA here is from genome assembly GCF_013386595.1 of Brevundimonas sp. P7753. NCBI lineage: Bacteria > Pseudomonadati > Pseudomonadota > Alphaproteobacteria > Caulobacterales > Caulobacteraceae > Brevundimonas > Brevundimonas sp. P7753. The sequence goes on from NZ_JACARP010000001.1 coordinate 25,789, forward strand.
AGCCTGTATGAGATCAGGCCCGAGCATCGTCGCTGCGAGTTGGGTTCGACCTTCTATCGGCCGGATGCGCGGGGCGGGCCGGTCAATCCGGCGTGCAAGCGGCTGTTGCTGGGCCATGCCTTCGACGCGGGCGCTGTGCGGGTGGAGATCATCACCGACGCCCTGAACGCCGCCAGCGGCTCCGCCATCCGCAAGCTGGGCGCGCGTTTTGAGGGCGTGCTGCGCAAGCACAAGATCACCTGGACGGGGCGAATGCGCGATACGGCGCAGTTTGCAGTTCTGGACGAGGACTGGCCCGAGGTTCGGCGGGGCCTGGAGGCGCGGCTGGCGACCTTCGCATAGGGGCGCGCCCCTGACAGCCCGCCCAGGCTGGGAACATCCCTTTATGGATGCCGGTCCTAGTCGAAGAGGTCCAGTTGAGGTCGCATGTCGGGCGGCACGCGGAACCGGGTCATGTCCAGCGGCGTGCGCGGGCCATCGAGTCCGTAGCGCTTGATCGCCGCCTTGAAGCGGGCGGCGATCAGTTCGGCGACGGGGCCGGTCCCCTTCATGCGCTGGGCCCAGTCGGGATCGTAGTCCTTGCCCCCGCGCGTCTGGCGGATCAGGGACATGACGCGGGCCGCGCGCTCGGGCCGGGCGTCGGCCAGCCACTCGCGGAACAGGTCCTTGATCTCCAGCGGCAGGCGCAGGGTCACATACATGGCCGAGGTCGCGCCCGCCTTTTGAGCCGCCTCAAGGATGGATTCCAGCTCGTGGTCGTTCAGGGCGGGGATGACCGGGGCGAAACCGACGCTGACGGGAACGCCGGCGTCGGCCAGACGGCTGATGGCCTCCAGCCGCTTGGCGGGCGTGGAGGCGCGCGGTTCCATCGCGCGGGCCAGGCCGCGATCCAGAGTGGTGATGGAGATCATGGCCGAGGCCAGGCCATCACGCCCCATGGGCCCCAGGATGTCGGCGTCGCGGGTGATCAGGACCGACTTGGTGATGATGCTGAACGGCTGATGGAACCGCTGCATGACCTGCAGGATCGAGCGGGTCGACAGAGTCTCGCGCTCGACCGGCTGATAGGGATCGGTGTTGCCGCCTATGTGGATGCGTTTGCAGACGTATCGGGGCTTGGCGAGTTCCTGTTCCAGCAGACGCGCGGCTTCGGGCTTGAAGAAGATCCGGCTCTCGAAATCCAGGCCCGGGGATAGGCCCATCCAGGCATGGGACGGACGGGCGTAGCAGTAGATGCAGCCATGTTCGCAACCTTTGTACGGGTTGATGGAGCGATCGAAGCCGACGTCGGGACTCGTATTCTTGGCGATGATGGTGCGCGCGTGTTCCGGCGAGAGGGTGGTGCGCAGCGGGGCGGCCGCTTCGTCCTGATCCGTCCAGCCGTCGTCGAATTCCTCGCGCCGGTCGGCTTCATACCGGCCCGAGTCGTTGGAGCGTGCGCCGCGTCCTTTCATCGCCGTTCTCATGCCCAGAGGATGGCACAGGATTGGAACAAATCAAGAACAAAATGGGCGGCAACGATCGCGGCCCAAAACAAAGTGGGCCGTCAGGCTGATGCGGCGGCGAGCACGACTTCGTGGGGCGTCGGAACCTGAACGGCGGGCGAGACAGGGCGCCCCGTGGCCTCGGCGATCAGTTCGGCGGTCTTGCCTTCGATGGCGGCTTCCAGGCGCGCCAGGAACTCGTCCTTGGGCAGGCCGGTCGGAAGGGGTTCGAGGAATTCCAGGGTGGCGGTCCCTGGTGTCTTGCGCGAGGATTCCTGAGGCCAGAACAGGCCGAGGTTGGTGGCCAGGGGCACGACCGGCATGTCGAAGTCGCGGTACATGTGCCAGACGCCCGAACGGTAACGGAACTTCTCGCCCACCTTGGCCAGATGGCCTTCGGGGTAGATCAGGATCTTGCGGCCTTCGCGGTGGGCGTCGGCGGCGCGTTCCTTGAGCGCGGCGCGGGCGGTGTGGCCGCCGCAGCTGTTGACGACAATGGCGCCGAGCTTGGTCAGCACCGTGCCGAGCAGCGGGAATTTTTCGAGGTGGTCGCCGGTGACGAAGGCCAGGTCGTCGAACTGGTCATAGGTGGCGAAACCGTCGCCCCAGCTCTGATGCTTGGAGGCGACGATGAAGCCGCCCTGCGGCAGGCGCTCCTTGCCGCGCACCTGCAACCGGATGCCGGCGAAAAGGGCCATGGCCTGCACCATCCGGCGAACATAGCGACGAATGATCCAACTGGTCGCGCGTCGGCCGGGCGCGAGGGCGGCGAAGGCCGCCGCCAGGCAATAGACGATGGACAGGGCCCAGTAGGCGACGTTGAACGCGAAGCTTCTCATTCCGCCGTTATGACATGATGCGGGGGCAGGTCAGCAAGCGCTTAAGCGGCGGTCGTGCTCAGGCTGCGGCTTGAGCCATCAGTTCGGCGTTGGTGACGCAGTTCCGACCGCCGCGCTTGGAGGCGTAGAGGGCCTCGTCGGCGCGCTCCAGTACGCTCAGGGCGGTTTCGCCGGGGCGGCGCTCGGCGAAGCCGACCGAGATGGTCACGGCGCCCAGGTCGTCGTTGGTGGAGCGGCGGCGCAGCGAGCGCGAGCCGATTTCTTCGCGGACGGCGTTCAGCGCCGCCTCGACCGTGCCGGGCGTCTCGCCGGGGAAGATGACCGCGAACTCTTCGCCGCCATAGCGGGCGGCTATGCGCGGATTGCGGGCGATCCGGCCCAGGACGCTGGCGACGTAGCGAAGCACCTGATCCCCGGTCTGGTGGCCCCAGGTGTCGTTGAAGCGCTTGAAGTGGTCGATATCGACGATGGCCAGGGTCAGGCTCTTGTCTTCCGCTTCCGCCTCGTCGCAGAGACGCGCCAGCTGTTCGTCGAAGGTCTTGCGGTTGGCCAGATTGGTCAGGGCGTCGGTCATGGCGTCGCGACGGACCTGCTCCAGATGCTCGCGCAGGCGGACAACTTCGCGATTCGAGGATTCCAGGCGCTTTTCCAGAGCCGAGGTGTGACGCTGGACCTTGCGCGTGGCGCTGGAGAGGGTGCTGACGATGGCGGTCAGATCGGTCGGTCCCTCGGCCACCTGCATCCGGGCGGAGGCGGTGCTGAGGGTCTCGCCATAGGCTGTCTGGGTCTTGCGGGCGTTGTCGATGGCTTCCGCCACGGCGGCGAGTTCGCGGTTCAGCACGGCGCCGACGTCGCGGATTTCTTCGGACAGGCGGCCGCGGGGCAGGAATTCCGCCGCCAGCATTTCCGCCGTCGCATCGGTAAAGGGCGTGTCGCCGGCCAGCAGTCGGTGCAGCTCGCGTCCCAGCGGTCCTTCCGGATCGCTGACGTAGTGCACCCACAGCTCGAAATTCAGCGGCGTCGGCCAGATCGAGGCCTGCTGCATCGCGTCGATGACGCGATGCGCCAAGGCATAAGCCTCTGGTCCCCGAAGGGAGGTCTCGACCTGCGCCGTCATTCTGATTCTCGCGACCCCAGTAATGTTACGTAGATACTAGAACGGGGAACCGTAATGACCAGTTAAGCTGGCCATCAGCATGGTTGCGGATTAGTCGGAGAAAACGACGGGCCGACGCAGGAAGGCCGGGATGTCGTCGCCAAAACCGCCGGGCGCGGCCTGGAGACGCGGTTCTTTTTGGGGCTCGGGCTTCTTGGCTTCGCGCGTCTGATCCCGATCCCGATCACGGTTGCGGTCGCGACGCTGGGGGGCGGCCTTGGCCGGAGCCGTCTCGGTCTCGACGGCGATTTCAGGGGTTGCATCGACAGCGAGGTCAACGGTTTCGGGCGCGGTTTCCGGCTTGGTCGAGCGACGGCTGCGCGAACGGCGCGGCGCCTCTTCGCGGGTCTCCTCGGCCTTTTCAGCTCGGGGAAGCGGCGACGTGATCGGCTCCATCGAGGCGACGTTGTCGCTCTTGGGGACCGGACGCGGGCGGTCGCTGCGGCTGCGGCTGCGGCCCTTGGCGTCGTCGGTGCGGGGGCGATCCTTGATGGCGGTGAAATCGATGCCTTCCAGCGTCAACTCCTGCGGGTCCATCTTGATCAGCTTCAGCACCTTGTCCAACGCCTTGTCGTCGGACGGGGTGACGATCATGAAGGCCTGACCCAGCTTGCCGGCGCGGCCGGTGCGGCCGATGCGGTGGACGTAGTCGTCGGCGTGGTGGGAGACGTCGTAGTTGAAGACGTGGCTGACGTCCGGGATGTCCAGACCGCGCGCGGCGACGTCCGAGGCCACCAGGATCTTCAACGCGCCCGAGCGGAAGTCGGCCAGGGTCTTGGTGCGCAGCGACTGGTCCAGGTCGCCGTGGATCGGCGCGGCGTCGAAGCCGTGCGTCTTCAGTGACTTGGCGACGATATCGACTTCCGATTTGCGGTTGCAGAAGACGATGCCGTTCTTGACGTCCTCGCGGCCGACCAGGGCGCGCAGGGCGGTGCGCTTGGCCTTGGGGTCCGAGGACGGAATGCGGACGACGTACTGGGTGATGGTGTCGGCGGTCATGGCCGGGCGCGAGGCCTCGACCCGGGTCGGGTCCTTGAGGAACTGCGTGGTCAGGCGCGTGATCTCGGGCGGCATGGTGGCCGAGAAGAACAGGGTCTGGCGCTTGGGCGGCGTCAGTTTGAAGATGCGCTCGATGTCGGGGATGAAGCCCATGTCGAGCATACGGTCGGCTTCGTCGATGACCATCATCTCGACGCCGGTCAGCAAGATCTTGCCGCGTTCGAACAGATCGAGCAGACGGCCCGGCGTGGCGATCAGGACGTCGACGCCCTTGTTCAGCATGGCCACCTGGTCGCCCATCGACACGCCGCCGATCAGCAGCACCCAGGTCAGCTTGGTGCCCTTGGCGTATTTGGCGAAGCTCTCGGCGACCTGGTCGGCCAGTTCGCGGGTCGGGGCCAGGACCAGGGCGCGCGGCATACGAGCGCGGGCGCGGCCCGAGCCGAGGCGGTCGATCATCGGCAGGGTGAAGGCGGCGGTCTTGCCGGTGCCGGTCTGGGCGATGCCCAGAACATCGCGGCCAGCGAGGGCCACGGGGATGGCGGCGGCCTGAATGGGCGTCGCCACGGTATAGCCTGTATCGGCGACCGCTTGCAGGGTCGTGGCCGAAAGGCCCAGCTTAGTGAATTCTGTCATGCAACCTTGAGGACGGAGGAAACGTCGTAACGTCTTCAGCTTACGGAACCGCCCCTGGTGGGCGAGTGGGCGGCGCGCATCGCCAGTCCTATCCCGAGCCTGCGGCGGTATATGGAAACCCCTACGTCTCAGTCAAGTATTTCCGTTCGGGAACCAGGCGCTTGGCAAAGCCTTACAGGTCTGTAATCTCACCTTGGGGTAGGGAAGGGTTGTCGTATGCGGTTGAAAACGCTTGCGTTCGCCTTGGCGGCTTGCTGCGCGACGGCGCTGCCGGCCCAGGCGGAGATGGAATCGGCCTTCGGAAATACTGTGGTGTCGCACTACCCGGATGGGAGCTGGGTCAAACATCTGTTTGATCGCGACGGCAGTTATCGAGCGGTCTTTTCGGACGGACGCCGACTGACGGCGCGCTGGGCTGTCGAGGGTGAGCGCGTCTGCCTCAACGGGATCAGGCCAAGAATGCTGCTGTCACGGTTCTGCACGACCCTGGTCGAGGCGTCTGTGGGTCAGACCTGGCCGGGGCGTGATCCGCTGGGGCGCCGCGTTCGCAACGAACTGGTGGCCGGGCGCTAGCCGTCTCCCGGTTCGCTGAGCGAACCGGGAGGGCCGTAGCGATCTACTCGACGTCAGCCGCCTTCTTGGGCGCGGCCTTCTTTGCGGCCGGCTTCTTGGCGGCGGGCTTCTTGGTCGCTGTAGGCTTCTTCTCAGCAGCGGTCTTGGCCGGGGCCTTCTTCGCCGCAGGTTTCTTGGCCGCAGCCGCCTTCTTCTTCGGCGCCGCGCCGGCCTTGGCGGCCAGCAGGGGCAGCGCGTCTTCCAGCGTCAGGTCTTCGGGCGCCATGCCCTTGGGCAGGGTGGCGTTGACCTTGCCCCATTTGACGTAGGGGCCGAAGCGACCGGCCATGACCTGAACGGGGGCTTCGTCTTCCGGGTGGGCGCCCAGTTCCTTGAGCGGGGCCGTGGCCGAGCCGCGACCGGGGCGACCGGCGCGCTTTTCAGCCAGCAGGGCGACCGCGCGGTTGATGCCGACCTCGAAAACCTCGTCGATGTCCGAGACATTGGCGTAGGTGCCGGCGTGCAGGACGAACGGGCCGTAGCGGCCCAGACCCGCCGTGATCATCTTGCCGTCCTCGGGGTGAGGGCCGACTTCGCGCGGCAGGGCCAACAGACGCAGGGCCTGCTCCAGCGTCAGGGACGCGGGGCTCCAGCCCTTGGGCAGGGAAGAGCGCTTGGGCTTTTCCTCGCCGGGAGGCGTGGTTTCGACATAGGGACCGAAGCGGCCGATCTTGAGCTGCACCGGCTGGCCGGTCGCCGGATCGACGCCCAGTTCGCGGTCGCCGCCGTCCGCGCCGCCTTCGGCGCCGTCAGGCGAGGCGACCGGACGGGTGTATTTGCAGTCGGGATAGCGCGAGCAGCCGATGAAGGCGCCGAAGCGGCTGGTCTTCAGGCTGAGCTGGCCCTGATGGCAGAGCGGGCATTCGCGCGGATCAGAACCATCGCCCTTGTCCGGGAAGATGTGGGCGCCCAGGGCGTCGTTCAGGTGATCCAGGATGGCCGTGGTGCGCAGCTCGCCGGCGGCTTGCGTCGCGGCGTGGAAGTCGGTCCAGAAGCTGCGCAGCAGCGCCTTCCAGTCCAGTTCGCCCGCGGACACCTCGTCGAGCTGTGTCTCGAGCGCGGCGGTGAAGTCGTATTCGACCCAGCGGCTGAAGAACTGTTCGAGGAAGGCCGTGACCAGCCGTCCCTTGTCCTCGGGATAGAAGCGGTTCTTGTCCATGCGGACGTATTCACGGTCGCGCAGGGTCGTCAGGATCGAGGCGTAGGTCGAGGGACGGCCGATGCCCAGCTCTTCCAGCTTCTTGACCAGGGTGGCTTCCGAGAAGCGCGGCGGCGGCTCGGTGAAGTGCTGGTCGGTGCGGATGGCTTCAACCTTGGCCTTGGCGCCTTCCTTCAGCGCGGGCAGGCGGCCGCCGTCGTCGTCTTCGTCCTCGGAGCCCTTCTGCTTCTCGTCGCGGCCTTCTTCGTAGGCGGCGATGAAGCCGTCGAAGGCGACGACCTGGCCCGTGGCGCGCAGGCCGGTCTGGCCGTCGGGCGTCTCGATCTCGACCGTGGTGCGGTCCAGACGGGCGCTCTCCATCTGCGAGGCGATCATCCGTTTCCAGATCAGCTCATAGAGGCGTTGCAGGTCGGAATCGATGCGCAGGCTGTCAGGATGGCGCGTCAGATTGGTCGGACGGATGGCTTCGTGCGCTTCCTGAGCGTTCTTGGCCTTGGTCTTGTAGTAGCGAGGCTCGGCCGGGACATAGGCGGGGCCGAAGCGGTCGGCGATGACCTCGCGCGCCTGGGCGATGCCCTCGGGGCTGACGAACAGGCCGTCGGTCCGCATGTAGGTGATCAGGCCGCCGGTGTCGTCGACGCCTTCATACAGCTTCTGCGCCGCCTGCATGGTGCGCTGGGCGGTGAAGCCCAGCTTGCGGGAGGCTTCCTGTTGCAGGGTCGAGGTGGTGAAGGGCGGAGCCGGCGAGCGCTTGGCCGGCTTCTTCTCGACCGACTTGATGGTGAAGTCGCCGGCCTTGATGGCGTCGCGGGCGGCGAAGGCCATTTCCTCGGTCGGGATGTCCAGGCGCTGGATGCGCTTTCCGGCGTGCTTGACCAGGCGGGTGGTGAAGGGCGGGCTGTCGGCGACCAGATCGGCCTCGACCGACCAGTATTCCTGGGCCTTGAACTTCTCGATCTCCATCTCGCGATCGACGACGATGCGCAGGGCGACCGATTGCACCCGGCCCGCCGAACGGGCGCCGGGCAGCTTGCGCCACAGGACGGGCGACAGGTTGAAGCCCACCAGATAGTCCAGCGCGCGGCGGGCCAGATAGGCCTCGACCAGCTCCATATCCAGCTGACGCGGATTGGCCATGGCTTCGAGCACGGCGGCCTTGGTGATGGCGTTGAAGGTGACGCGTTGGACCTCGGTGTCCTTCAGCGCCTTCTTCTTGTTCAGGACTTCCAGAACGTGCCAGCTGATCGCCTCTCCCTCACGGTCGGGGTCGGTCGCGAGGATGACGCGGTCGGCGCGCTTGGCCGCCTCCGCAATCTCGGACAGGCGCTTGGACGCCTTGGCGTCGACCTCCCAGACCATGGCGAAATCGTCGTCGGGCAGGACGGAGCCGTCCTTGGACGGCAGGTCGCGGATGTGGCCGTAGGACGCCAGCACCTCGTAGCCAGAACCCAGGTATTTATTGATGGTCTTGGCCTTGGCGGGGCTCTCGACGATGACGAGATTCATGGCGCTCTATTCGGGAAATCGGGGCGCGAACGTGGTTGGCGCCGAGGGGGAAGTCAATCGGCACATTGAGAGGTGCGCTTTTAACGTGTTTAGATTCTTGCGGTACAACCAAAAATTGTGGCTTGCTGCCGGTATTGTCAGGAGGGTTTGAGCGTGCCGGATAGGGAAGCATCACAGGAGCCGGGCGCTGGCGCTTATGCCGCCGACTACCCGGTACGGGAATATGTGGCGGCGATGGCTGTAGAACTGGCGAGCATGGCCCGCTGGGACGGCGATGAGACGCTGGCGTCTGCGCTGGAAGTCGCGGCTGACATGGCCCGCAAGGAAACCTCTGCGTCCTCGACCTAGGACGAGGCCAGGCCGCCGGGCAGGAGGGTCGCACGGTTTGACAGGCTGAGCTCCAGCAGAGCCGCCGCAACGACGCCGATGGGCAGGTGCAGGGCCCTGGCCAGTTCGTCGCGCGGGGTCGGGACGGGCGACAACAGGGCGGCGACCTGTTCGATCAAGGCCTCGTCCAGATCATCGGGCGCGCCGTCAAAGGGCGAATCGCCGGGCGGCTCGCGCAGGGTTCGCAGGGTGGTGAAGGCGCGCTCGACGTCCTCCAGCCCCTCACACAGAATGGCGCCCTGACGCAGCAGTTCATTGGGGCCCTTGGAGCGGGGGTCCAGCGGCGAACCCGGCACGGCGAAGACGTCGCGGCCCTGTTCATTGGCCAGGCGGGCGGTGATCAGGGAGCCGGAGCGGATTTCAGCCTCGACCACGATCACCCCGCGCGACAGGCCCGAGATAATGCGATTGCGGCGCGGGAAGTCGCGGGCCTGTGCGCGGGCGCCGACGGGGCTTTCCGAGACGATGCAGCCCTGGTCGACGATCTGGCGATAGAGGTCGGCGTTCTCGGACGGATAGATGTCGTCCACGCCGCCGCCGAGAACCGCGACCGTGCCAGTCGGCAGGGCGCCCAGGTGCGCCGCCGCGTCGATGCCGCGCGCCAGACCGGAGACCACGACACGGCCGGCTTCGCCCAGTTGCTGCGACAGGCCGCGCGCGATGCGCTGGCCGCCCGCCGAGGCGATGCGGGCGCCGACCACGCCGATGCAGGGACGGGACAGCAGGGCGATGTCGCCGCGCGCCCACAGCAGGGGCGGAGGCGGATCGACCGCCGCCAGCAGGTCGGGATAGTCGGCGTCGCCCAGCAGGATCAGCCGCGCGCCGACGCGCTCGCCCGCCGCCAGCTCGGCCTCGACGCGCTCGACAGCGGGCAGGGCGTAGCCGTCGCGACCGCTGCGGCGGACCAGATCAGGCAGGGCGTCGACCGCACGGACGGCAGAGCCAAACCGCTGCAACAGTTGGGAAAAGGCCACGGGACCGACGCGGTCGGTGCGGGCCAGCCGAAGCCGGGCGAAGCGCTCGGCGTCGGACAGCGGGGTCAAGCCTTCTTGGCCCCGATCTTGGGCTCGGCGCCTTTCAGCAGCCGGGCGATGTTCTCATGGTGGCGGATATAGATCAGGACGGCGGTGAAGACGGCCAGGATCAGGATGGGCGCAGGGGCGGGCAGACCCAACATGGCCAGGGGCAGAAGCGCATAGAAGGGCGTCGCCGCCGCCGCTACCAGGGCCGCCAGCGAGGAATAGCGCAGGGCGAAGGCTGTGATCAGCCAGGTCGCCGCCGCCATCAGGCCCAGGGGCCAGCAGGCGGCCAGGATCAGGCCGAAGAAGGTCGCGACCCCCTTTCCGCCCTTGAAGCCCAGCCAGACGGGGAAGAGGTGGCCCATGAAGGCGGCTCCGCCGGCGATGGCGCCCGCGACTTCTCCAAACAGATAGCGGGCGATCAGCAGGGCGACCGCGCCCTTGCCCGCGTCGAGGATCAGGGTGGCGATGGCAAGGTCCTTGCGGCCCGTGCGCAGGACATTGGTCGCGCCGATATTGCCGGAGCCGATGTTGCGCACGTCCCCGGCGCCCGCAGCGCGGGTCAGGATGACCCCGAACGGGATTGAACCGAGCAGGTATCCGCCAATCGCGACAAGCCCGAGCGTGAGAAGCGCCGGTGCGGTCAGATCCTGCAAGTGATTCGCTCCCGTTTAGCGTGCGTCGTGGACGATGCGTCCACCAACGACCGTGAGCAAGACCTTCCCTTGCAGACGGCGGCCATCGAAGGGAGAATTCTTCGATTTGGAACGCAGTGTGGCCGCATCGACCACAACCGGAGCGCCCGCGTCGAACAGGACCAGGTCCGCCGGCGCGCCAGCCGACAGAACGCCGGCGTCCAGACCCAGCAGACCGGCGGGGCCATGGGTCAGCGGGCGCAGCACGTCCAGCAGGTCCAGCCCGTGTTCGTGGTGCAGCATCAGGGCGGCGGGGAGCAGGGTTTCCAGACCCACGGCGCCGGGCGCGGCCTCGGCGAAGGGGCGGCGCTTGTTCTCGGCGGGCTCGGGCGCATGGGCCGAGGTGATGGCGTCGATCAGGCCGTCACGGACGGCCTCGACCAGGGCCTGACGGTCGCTCTCGGGGCGCAGCGGCGGGTCCAGCCGGTAGAAGGTCCGGTAGTCGCCGATGTCGATCTCGTTGAAGCAGAGGTGGTTGATCGAGACCGAGGCCGAGACTTCCAGGCCGCGAGCGCGGGCGCGGGCCAGGGTTTCCAGCGCGCCTTCGGTCGAGATCTGATCGACCAGGAAGCGGGCGCCGGTTTGTTCGACCAGGGCCAGGTCGCGTTCCAGCTGAATACGCTCAGCGATGGCGGGTGCGCCGGACAGGCCCAGACGCGTGGCCAGTTCGCCCGAGGTGGCGACGGCGCCTTCCGACAGCCAGGGCTCGGCCGGGCGGCAGGCGATCAGGGCGTTGAAGGCGGCGGCGTAGCTCATCACCCTTTGCAGGGTGCGGGTGTTGACGATGACCCGGTCGCCGTCGGTGAAATAGAGGGCGCCGGCTTCGTGCATCAGGCCGATCTCGGCCATGCGCTGGCCGTCGCGCCCTTGCGTGGCCGCGCCCGCTGCGCGGACGTTGACCAGGTCGAGGGCCGCGCCGCGTCGCTGGATGTGGTCGATCAGGGCGGGGTCGTCGATAGCCGGGTCGGTGTCGGGCTGGACCACGATGGTGGTGACGCCGCCCGCCGCCGCCGACAGGCTGGCCGACTTCAGGGTTTCCTTGGGCTCATTGCCCGGCTCGCCGGTCTTGACCCGGATGTCGATCAGGCCGGGGGCCAGGCAGCGGCCCTGGGCGTCGATGACGGTGACGCCGTCAGGGCGCTGGGTCGCCTGGCCGTGGACGACCTCGACGATGCGACCGTTCTGGATCAGGACCGCGCCAGGACCGTCATAGTCGCTGGCGGGATCGAGCAGACGGGCGTTGATGATGGCCAGCGTATTGGAAGCGGCGGTCATGCGGCGGCTCCCGCGCGGCGGTGGGCGAGGGCGGCCAGGACGGCCATGCGGGCGGCGACGCCCATCTCAACCTGATCCTGGATCAGGGAGACGGTCAGGTCGTCGGCTACGTCGGAATCGATCTCGACGCCCCGGTTCATCGGGCCGGGGTGCATGACCCTGGCGCCCGGCGCGGCCCAGGCCAGTTTCTCGCGGTCCAGACCCCAGAAGCGGAAATACTCGCGCGTCGAAGGGATCAGGGCGCCGGTCATGCGTTCCAGTTGCAGGCGCAGCATCATGACGACGTCGCAGCCGGCCAGGCCTTCCTTCATGTCGTGGAAGACCTCGCAGCCCCAGCGGTCGGCGTCGCCGGGGACCAGGGTCGGCGGGCCGATCAGGCGCACCCGCGCCCCCATCATCGACAGCAGGGCGACGTTGGAACGGGCCACGCGGCTGTGCGCGATGTCGCCGCAGATGGCGACCGTCAGTCCGCCGACGTCGCCAAAGGCGCGGCGCAAGGACAGCAGGTCGAGCAGGGCTTGCGTCGGGTGTTCGTGACGACCGTCGCCGGCGTTGACGACCGCGCAGCCGACCTTCTGAGACAGCAGGTCCACGGCGCCCGAGGACGCATGACGAACCACCAGAATCTCGGGCTTCATCGCGTTCAGCGTCACCGCCGTGTCGATCAGGGTCTCGCCCTTGGCGACCGAGGAGGCCGAGACCGGCATGGTCACCACATCGGCGCCCAGCCGCTTGGCGGCGATCTCGAACGAGGAACTGGTGCGGGTCGAGTTCTCGAAGAAGAGGTTCACGACCGTCTGGCCGCGCATCAGGTCGATGCCCTTGGCCGACTGTCGGTTGAAATCGACGAAGGCGTCGGCGAGATCCAGCAGCGCCAGGGCGGCGGGCGGGTTCAAATCGCCGGCGGCGAGGAAGTGATCGCGGGGGAACGGCGTCAGTCGCTCCTCGATGGTTTCGGTGACGGAAGCGGCATGGGTCATCGAGACGCCGCTATAGAGCCGACTCTGCCTGAGGGGAAGATCAGGTAGGGAAGATCAGGCGGGGATCAGAGACGCAGGCGATCCAGCGCGCCCTGCAAAATCCAGGCGGCGGCGGTGCGGTCCACGACATTGGCGCGGCGCTTGCGGTTCAGGTCCAGCTCTTCGATCAGGAAGCGTTCGACGGCGCTGGTGGACAGGCGCTCGTCCTGGAAGGCCACGTTGACGGGACGCAGGCGTTCCAGATTGCGGGCGAAGGCGCGGCAGGACTGGGCGCGCGGGCCTTCGGAGCCGTCCATGTTCAGCGGCAGGCCGATGACCAGGGCCGAGACGTTGCGGCCGTTCATCAGCTTGATCAGCTGCTCGGCGTCCTGACTGAATTTCACCTTGCGGATCAGCTGCAGCGGGCTGGCGATCATGCGGCTGGTGTCGGACACGGCCACGCCAATGGTGTTCTCGCCCAGATCGAGCCCCATCCAGGGGGTGTCGGGCGGGCAGGCGGCGGGCAGGTCTGTCAGGTCGAATACGGGCACGGCCTCCCCATATTGCAATGCGGAACGCTTGTCGAAGCCGCATCGGGCGGTTAACCCACGACAGGAGTCAGTCCGGGCGACTCCCGCGCGCCCCGGCTGGATGAATTTCGGAGATTTCCATGGCTATCGACGCCGCGACGGTGCGCAAGGTCGCCCACCTCGCCCGCATCAAGACCCCCGAGGACCGCCTGGAGCCGCTGGCCCAGGAGCTGAACGGCATCCTGAACTGGATCGAGCAGCTAAACGAGGTCGACGTGCAGGGTGTCGAGCCGATGACCTCCAACGTCGCCCAGCCCCTGCGTCTGCGTGAAGACGTCGTCACCGACGGCGCCAAGGTGGATGCGGTCCTGTCGAACGCCCCGAAGTCGGCGGACGGCTTCTTCGTCGTGCCCAAGGTCGTGGATTAAGTCATGAGCGATCTGACCAAGCTTACCCTCAAGGACGCCGTCGACGGTCTGAAGGCCAAGACCTTCTCGTCGGAAGAGCTGACCCGCGCCTTCCTGACCAATATCGAAGCCTCGAACCCGGCGCTGAACGCCTATGTCGAGGTGACGGCGGACAAGGCGCTGGAAAAGGCGCGCGCCTCCGACGCCAAGCTGGCCAAGGGCGAGGGCGGCGACCTGGAAGGCGCGCCGCTGGGCATCAAGGACCTGTTCTGCACCGAGGGCGTGCAGACGACCGCCGGCTCCAACATGCTGCGCGGCTTCGTGCCGCCCTATGAATCCACCGTCACCGCCAATCTGTGGCGCGAAGGCGCGGTCATGCTGGGCAAGCTCAACATGGACGAGTTCGCCATGGGCTCGGCCAACGAGACCTCGGCATTCGGTCCGGTGAAGAACCCGTGGAAGGCCAAGGGTTCGGACGCCGAGCTGACGCCGGGCGGATCGTCGGGCGGTTCGGCTTCGGCTGTGGCCTCTGATCTGTGCCTGGCCGCGACGGCCTCGGACACCGGCGGCTCGATCCGCCAGCCCGCCGCCTTCACCGGCACGGTCGGCATCAAGCCCACCTATGGCCGCGCCAGCCGCTTCGGCATGGTGGCCTTCGCCAGCTCGCTGGACCAGGCCGGCCCGATCACCAAGACGGTGACGGACGCCGCCATCCTGCTGAAGTCCATGTGCTCGTTCGACGCCAAGGACTCGACCAGCCTCGACATCCCGACGCCTGACTGGGCCCAGTCGGTCGGCCAGTCGGTCAAGGGCCGGCGCATCGGCGTCCCGGCGGAATACCTGATCGACGGCATGTCCGAAGAGATCAAGGCGCTGTGGCAACAGGGCGTTGCGTGGCTGAAGGCCGCGGGCTGCGAGATCGTCGAGATCAGCCTGCCGCACACCCAATACGCCCTGCCGGCCTATTACATCGTGGCCCCGGCGGAGGCCTCGTCGAACCTGGCCCGCTATGACGGGATGCGCTTCGGCCACCGCGCCGAGGAGTTCTCGTCGCTGGACGACCTCTACGCCGCCTCGCGCGCCGAGGGCTTCGGCAAGGAGGTTCAGCGCCGCCTGACCATCGGCACCTATGTCCTGTCGGCGGGCTTCTATGACGCCTACTACGTCAAGGCGCTGAAGGTGCGTCGCCGCATCGCGGAGGACTTCGACAATGTCTGGGGCAAGGTGGACGCCATCCTGACCCCGTCGACCCCGACGGCGGCGTTCAAGCTGGGCGACAAGCAGATCGACCCGCTGACCATGTACCTGAACGACGTCTTCACGGTGACGACCAACCTGGCCGGTCTGCCGGGCATCTCGGTGCCTGCGGGTCTGAGCAGCGATGGTCTGCCGCTGGGCCTTCAGGTCATCGGCAAGGCCCTTGATGAGGCGACCGTCTTCCAGGTCGCGGCCGCACTGGAAGACTCCGCCGGTTTCGTCGCCAAACCGGCCAAGTGGTGGTGAGCATGTCTGACAACAAAACACTGATTAAAGGTCGCACCGGCGACTGGGAAATCGTCATGGGGCTGGAAATCCACGCCCAGGTGGCGTCGAAGGCCAAGCTGTTCTCGGGCGCCGCTGTCGGTTTTGGCGCGGGTCCGAACGAGCAGGTGTCGCTGGTCGACGCTGGCTTCCCCGGCATGCTGCCGACCCTGAACAAGCACTGCGTCGAGCAGGCGGTGAAGTCGGGTCTGGGCCTGAAGGCGCAGATCAATCTGAAGAGCCAGTTCGACCGCAAGAACTACTTCTATCCCGATCTGCCGACCGGCTATCAGATCAGCCAGCTGTATCACCCCATCGTGGGCGAGGGCGTGGTCGAGGTGGAGGCTGAGGACGGTTCGTTCTTCAACGTCGGCATCGAGCGCCTGCACCTGGAGCAGGACGCGGGCAAGCTGATCCACGACCTGTCGCCGACCGAAAGCTACGTCGATCTGAACCGGGCGGGCACGGCGCTGATGGAGATCGTCTCGCGTCCCGACATCCGCACGCCGGAAGAGGCGGTCGCCTACGTCAAGAAGATCCGCACCATCCTGATCTATCTCGGCACTTGCGACGGCGACATGGACAAGGGCAACCTGCGCGCCGACGTCAACGTCTCGGTCTGCCGCGTCGGCAACTACGCCAAGTTCAAGGAAACCGGCGACTTCGGCTTCCTGGGCACGCGCTGCGAGATCAAGAACGTCAACAGCTTCCGCTTCATTTCTCAGGCGATCAATTACGAGGCGCGTCGCCAGATCGAGATCCTCGAGGACGGCGGCTCGATCATTCAGGAAACCCGTCTGTATGATCCGACGGCGGGCGAAACGCGCTCGATGCGGTCCAAGGAAGAGGCGATGGACTATCGCTACTTCCCCGACCCCGACCTGCTGCCGCTGGAGCTGGAACAGGCCTGGATCGACGAGATCAAGGCCAACCTGCCCGAGCTGCCGGACGAGAAGCGCCGTCGTCTGATGGCCGATTACGGCCTGTCGCAATACGACGCCGTGGTGCTGATCTCGGAGCAGGCCAAGGCCGATTACTTCGAGGCCGCCGCCAAGGGCCGCGACGCCAAGCTGGTCTCCAACTGGGTGACGAACGAGGTCTCCGCGCGTCTGGCCGCCGACGGCAAGGACTTCAGCGAGAACCCGCTGCCGGCGGCGCATGTCGCCCAGCTGGTCGAACTGATCGAGACCAATGTCATCTCGTCCAAGATCGCCAAGGAAGTGTTCGACTACGTCTGGAACGGCGAAGGCTCGCCCGCCGAGGTTGTCGAGAAGCACGGCCTGAAGCAGGTGACGGACACCGGCACCATCGAGAAGGCCGTGGACGACATCATCGCCGCCAACCCGGACAAGGCTGCCGCCGTGGCCGAGAAGCCGCAGGCGCTGGGCTGGTTCGTCGGTCAGGTGATGAAGGCGACGGGCGGCAAGGCCAACCCGGCGGCGGTCAACGACATCCTTAAATCAAAGCTCGGGCTTTGATTTAAGAGCCTTACCTGGGGGCTTTGGCCCCCAGACCCCCGTTGGTCGCTAACGCTCGCGACGCGGTCGCTCGCTGCTTGAGCGATATGGGTGACGGATATGGAAAAGGCCCCGAGGTGCGATCCTCGGGGCCTTTCTGTTTACCCGGCTACCAGTTCCAGGCGTCGCGGACGACTTCGATGATGTAGCCGTCGCGGTCGTCGATCAGGTAGATGGTGTTGTCGACATAGACCCAGCGCGTCCCCGGCGGCGGGTAGCCCAGGCCATAGGTCCGCCAGTCGTTGACCTGATAGCGCCAGAAGACCTCGGGCAGATACTGGCCGACATGGTACTGCCGGTTCCAGTAGGTCCGCGGCACGCTGTAGTAGCCGTAACCCGGCGCGAAATAGAAGCCGAGCCGCACGCCGTTCCAGCCCCGGAAGCGGCTGTCATTGCGCCACCAGTCGCTGCGGTGGCGACGATCCCAGTCCCGCCGCCACTGGTCACGGTTCCAGCGATTGTGGAAGTCGCGATAGTCGCGGTCATGGTTCCAGTTCGGACGATCCGGACGATCCGGGCGGTTGGGCCGGTCGGGACGGTTCGGTTGGTTGGGTCGATCCGGTCGGTTCAAATCCGGGCGATCAGGCCTGTTGGGACGATTGGGCTGATGGTTGCCGGGGCGGTCGGGACGATTCCAGTCAGGCCTGTCCGGCCTGTCCGGCCGGTTCGGTCGATCGGGGCGATTGGGCCGGTCGGGCCGGTCGCCATCCGGGCGGTTCGGACGACCAGGCTGCTGCGAACCGGGACGGTCTGGCCGCACATCGGGCCGATCCGGACGATCAGGCCGCTCTGGACGGCTGGGGCGGTGCGGCTGATCGGGACGGGGCGTCTGGGGGCGGCCCTGATCCGTGGGGCGCGTCGGCCGGTCGGGACGTTCGCCATCCGGGCGGGCAGGGCGCGACGGACGCGGCCTGTCAGGGCGCTCAGGACGCGCCTCCGGGCGAGGACTGTCACGCCTCTGTTGAGGCGAGGCGGACGGCTCGCTGCGTTCTGCGCGATGTTGAGGGCGCTGGCGCGGTCTGTCGTCGGACTGAACCTCGCGCGACTGCGCCAGGGTCGCCACCGGCGCGAGCGCTGGTAGGACAAAGCTGGCGATGGCCGTGAACACCATCAGGGAACGTTTCATGGTCTTGTTCCTCGCACGCCGAGACTGGCGACTTGAGCATCAATCTGACGCGATCGCCATGAACCACGGCTGAACGCCGGTCGATGGAAGCAGGAAAATTCCAAGAAGAAGCCCCGCAAAGCCAAGCTCTGCGGGGCTGATTGAAAGTCTTGCGCGAGGCCTAGTAGACGTCGTGCAGAACGCTGGCGATCAGGCCGGTGGCGACCGCGATCAACAGAATGTCGTTGTTGGCGTGGACATAGCGATAGCCGCGCGGCGCCGGGCGCAGGTTGTAATAATAGGGGTCGCTCACGTAGTAGCCGCGATAGGCCGAGGGCAGATAGGCGCCCTGACGCCAGCGATAGCTCTGATAGCGCGGATCGACGCGGTAGTAGCCGCGACCCGGCGCGTACCAGTAGCCGTTGCGGGCGCCGCGATAGTCGCGGAACTCGGGCCGGCCACGCCACCAGTCGCGGTTGTTGCGGTCCCAGCGGTCGGCGCGACGTTGATCCTGGCGATAGTCGCGACGGTCATCGCGGCGGTCCTGGCGCCATTCACGACGATCATCGCGTCGATCCTGACGCCACTCACGGCGATCGTGGCGATCATCGCGTCGGTCCTCGCGGCGCTCCTGGCGATACTCGCGGTGATCGCGGTTCTGGGCCTGGGCCGCCAGCGGCGCGGCCGTGGTGGCCAGCGCCAGGGCGACGACGGCGGCCTTGGTCAGGCGGTTCATCCTTACGTCTCCATGGTCTGGGCGCCGGAGGGAAGCTTCGGACGGCCCGTTGAACAGGAGCCCAGGGTCGGTCCTGGCGCATGAACTCCTCCTGAATGACGATGTCAGCTTTCAGCCTTGTCTGTTCCCGGCCCACGCGCCATCTCTGAGGCCCCGACACGAGCAAAGGCGACAGCGATGACCCAGCCCATCGAGCTCTGGTACTGGCCCACGCCGAACGGCTGGAAGATTTCCATCGCGCTGGAGGAGATGGGGCTGCCCTATGTGGTCAAGCCCGTGAACATCGGGGCTGGAGAACAGTTCGAATCCGCCTTTCAGGCCATCAGCCCGAACGGCCGGATGCCCGCCATCGTCGATCCGGAAGGCCCGGACGGCCGACCGCTGTCGATCTTCGAATCCGGCGCCATCCTGCAATATCTGGGCGCCAAGTCGGGGCGCTTCTATCCCTCCGACGTGCGCGCCAAGGCCGAGGTCGATCAGTGGCTGTTCTGGCAGGTCGGCGGCCTGGGGCCGATGGCGGGCCAGACGCACCATTTCCGCCAGTACGCCCCGGCCATGATCAAGGATCAGCGCCAGATCGCCTATGGCGTCCAGCGCTACACCAACGAAACGCATCGGCTGTATGGCGTGTTGAACCGGCGTCTGGCGGACCGGGACTATGTCGCGGGCGACTATTCCATCGCCGACATGGCGATCTGGCCGTGGGTCCTGCCGAAGCATCAGGGGCAGGACCTGGCCGAGTTTCCGCATCTGGCCGCCTGGATGGAGCGGGTCGGGGCGCGACCGGCGGTTCAGGCGGGTAGGGCGGTGGGCGAGGAACAGCGCGCCAATCTGGCCGCATCGGGCCAGGCGGCGGAGGCGGCCCGCGCTGTTCTGTTCGGTCAGCGCGGGCGTTAACTCTAATTTCAAACCGGCGGTATTTGAATAGGGTTCGAAAGGCAGGGTCAGAATGACCGACGCCCGGAGGACTGGCTATGACCGCGCACGAAACCGCGCCTGAGGCTATTGAGACTGCGGCCCTGCCGCTGCCGACCGTCGACATGGACGGGGACGCCCTGTTCCGACTGGGGCTGGCTTATTCGGCCGGTCTGGACGGCTGTCCCATCGACCGGGTCTCGGCTCACATGATCTTCAATCTGGCGGCCATGAAGGGCTCGATCGAGGCGCGGGAATATCGCCGCGACCTGAGCCAGGAGATGGAGCACGACGAGATCGCCGAGGCGCAGCGCGCCGCGCGTCGCTGGATCGACGCCGGTTCGACCACGCTCGCCGCCTGAAGTCGCGGCGGACGGCTGGACCGGGCGGCGAGGTCGGGTTATGGACCCGGCCAAGACACGTCGCCGAAGGATTACGCCCATGCTCGCTCGCATCTATCGCCCGGCCAAGACCGCGATGCAGTCGGGCAAGGCCAAGACCCACGACTGGCGTCTGGAGTTCGAACCGGCCTCGGCGCGGACCCAGGACCCGCTGACGGGCTGGACCAGCACCACCGACATGAACGGTCAGGTGCGGCTGAGCTTTGAGACCAAGGAAGAGGCGGTCGAATACGCCGAACGCCACGGCATCGCCTTCCGCCTGCACGAGCCGCAAGACGCGCCGCTGATCCTCAAGGCCTACGCCGACAACTTCGCCACCAACCGCAAGCAATCCTGGACCCACTAAGGGTTCTCAGCCGTCGGCTTGGACAAAAGCGCCGCCCGGAGCGATCCGGGCGGCTTTTTCGTGGCTCGGCTCGGAGCCGAATCCTGCCGCACGACCGCCGCGTGGCGATGAACGCTGAGAGGAAGGGGGCGCTGAAAGCGCCGTGTGCACCGTGGCCGAAGGGACGGTCTGACGCGAACCTGATCTTGGGCATTGGTTCTCTTGCCCGGCGCCGCGAAACCCCTTACTGAGCAACGCTTTCCGGCTCAATGCGCCCTTAGCTCAACCGGATAGAGCACCCGCCTTCTAAGCGGGATGTTGCAGGTTCGAGTCCTGCAGGGCGCGCCAGGGCTTATCCCGACATTGTCCAGCCAAGGCGCACGAGCGCCGGCCTTCGCCGCCTATTTCTTGCGGAATTGGTCCAGGGAGACGACCTTGGGGCCGTCGTCGTCGCCTGTGGGGGGCGGGGC
>NZ_JACARP010000010.1:0-11973 GCF_013386595.1 Brevundimonas sp. P7753
GTAGCCATCCGGTGAGGACCGCGGCGAGCTAAAGCGGCTGCAGGATCTCGTCGGTCTCGATTTGCTTGAGGGCCTGGGCCAGCGTCTTGCCACGGTAAAGGCGAATCCAGGATCCGGTATGGCGACGCCATTGGATGTCGAAACGGTCGGGACCAGTCCAATCCAGACGGACGAAGGCGGCATCGAACTCTGCTCCCAGACTGTCGCTTGAGCCAGAGCGATATCGCTGGATGAAGCGATAGCGGGCACCGTGCCATTTGCCCTGGATATCGACCGGGTAGTTAAACTCGGTGGGGCGCACGACGCGAAGAAATCTCGGCTTCAGTACGTCGTCAATGAACTGTTGGCAGGCTGCGGTGATGAGCGCCTTTTCTTGCGGAAGGGGACCGTCCATCAGACCGCTGCCGTGACCAGGCTGACGCCCTTGGGACGCCAGTTCCACGGCAACAGCTCATCGAGGCGACTGGCCGGCAGATCGTTGATGCGGGCCAGGACGTCGGCGAACCAGGCCTGGGGGTCGACGTCGTTGAGCTTGCAGCTGACGATGAAGCTGTACATGGCCGCGGCCCGTTGCCCGCCCCGGTCCGAGCCGCAGAACAGCCAGGCCTTACGACCCAGAGCGACGCCCCTGAGGGCGCGTTCGGCGGCGTTGTTCGACAGGCAGACCCGGCCGTCCTCGAGGAAACGCGTGAAGGAGGGCCAGCGCCGCGTGAGATAGTTGACGGCCTTGACGATGTCGTGGTCGCGGGTGAGCTGGGCGCGCGTCTCCTGCAGCCAGACTTCGAGCTCGGCGATAATCGGCGCGCTCTTCGCCTGGCGGACAGCCAGACGTTCCAGCGGCGACTTGCCGTTGATCTCGCGTTCGATGGCGAACAGGGCGTCAATCAAACGCACCGCTTCCAGGGCCTTGGGATAGACGGCCTGGGGCTTCTCGCCGCGCGCCTTTTTACGCGCGGCGGCCTCGAGATCGGCCAGAATGAAGAACTTTCGTCGGGCGTGCGCCCAACAGCCCGCCTCCAGGATAGGGCCGGGCGGCCGCCCCTGCTTGTAGAGCTCGTTGTAGCCGCCATAGGCGTCGGCCTGCAGCACGCCGCTCCAGTTCTTGAGGTGGCCCTGGGGGTGAAGGCCTTTGCGGTCGCGCGAATAGTAGAAAAGCGCGATCCGCGGCCCCGTCCCGCCAAACGGCGCGTCGTCCAGCACATAGGTCCAGAGCCGACCGATGTCGGTCTTGCCCTTGGCCAGAATCGGCACGGTCGTGTCGTCGGCATGCAACCGCTCGGCGGCGAAGCCATGGATCTCGAGGCGGTGGAACAGCGGCGCCATCAATGCGGTGACGCCGCCGACCTGATCGGCCAGGGTGGACAGGCTCAGCGGCACGCCTTCGCGGGCGTAGCGCTCGGCCTGGCGGTTCAGCGGCTGATGCTGGCCGAACTTCTCGAACATGATCATGGCCAGAAGGTTCGGTCCGGCCCAACCCCGCGGCAGGACATGGAAGGGCGCCGGGGCCTGGGCCATGGTCTCGCAGTCGCGGCAGGAAAACTTCTCCCGCACGGTCTGGATCACCTTCCACTGGCGCGGGATCACTTCCAGCGTCTCGGTCACGTCCTCGCCCAGCTTCGACAGGCGCGACCCGCCGCAGCAGGCGCAGGCCGTGGGCGCCTCGATCACGACCCGCTCGCGCGGCAGGTGTTCCGGGAAGGGTTGGCGGGAAGGCTTCTTGCGCTCGAACCCCTTCACCGTCGTGGTCGCGCGGGCGACGGCTTTCTCGGCCGCCAGTTCGTCCTCGGTCGCCGAGGCTTCCAGTTCCTCCAGCTGCAGCTCGAGCTGGTCCAGCAGCCGGCTGCTGCGCTCTGACGTGACGCCGAAGCGTTCACGCTTCAGCTTGGCGATCTGCAGTTGCAGGTGGGCGATCAGCGCCTGGTCCTCGGCGCGGTCGGCCTTGGCGGCCGCCGCCTCGGCGACGGCCAGGGCGGCTTTCTCTTCCGCTCGGGTCGCTTTCTCTTCCGCTCGGACAGCCCCTGCCTCAGCCTGGTCGGCCCGCAGCTCGGCCGCCGCCAGCGCCCTTTTCAGCGCTGCGACGTCGTCCGGAACGGGGGCGGCCATGACTTCCATGGCGAGAATTGAATCATAATTTGCGTCGCTTGTGGCGCCCCAAAATGCAGTCTCGCCAATCTTTTTTCACTCAGCCGGCCCTCGTCGGACGCCAGCTATGCTGGGGATTTCGCCAGTCGATCCCTTCGAGCAAATAGCCGAGCTGGCCCATCGTCAGCGACACGGCCCCGCCCTCGGTCGCCGGCCAGATGAAACGCCCTCGCTCCAGCCGCTTGGCGTAGAGCGACAGGCCGATGCCGTCGTGCCAGACGATCTTCACCAGGCCACCGCCACGCCCCCTGAAGACGTAGAGATCTCCGCCATGAGGATCGCGCTTGAGGTGCTCCTGAACGAGCAAGGTCAGGCCCTGCATGCCTTTGCGCATGTCCGTATGGCCGGTGGCGAGCCATACCCGCACGCCAGATCGCATCGGGATCATCGCAGGGCCCGCAGCACCACGTCGACCAGGACCGGCGACGCCGTTCCGCTGATGCTCACCCGCGCCGAAGCCAGCTCGACCTGGATCACCGCTCCCCCGCCGGCGTCGGTCACCACGGACTCCTCGGCGATGACCGCCTCGACGAAGCCTGGGATCATCGATGCCCGCGCCTTGGCGCGCCAAGTGTAGATCAGCCCGCTCGAGACATCATGTCGGCGCGCTGCATCGACGACATTGCCGCCTGGCCCGAAAGCCTCCTCCAGGATCTGGCGCTTATCCTCATCCGTCCAGCGACGTCGCCGCTCCGGACCTGTCAGGAGGGTGATCTGGCTCATCCGCTCTCACGCCTGCTCTTATGACCGGTCTTAAGACCGCACTTAAGAGTCCAGGATCGCCGATGGGCTCAGCCGAACAAGGCGGCCTTCACCGGAGGGGTACCAAACAGGCTGATGGGGCGTCCATTCGCATCGGTGACGGCGTGCAGCTTGGTATTCATCCCGCCTTTGGTCCGTCCGATCAGTCGCCCGAGGCCCCCTTTTTTACCCGCAGGCTCGAAGCCGTACGGTGCGCCTTTAGATAGGTGGCATCGATCATGACGGTCCGGCGTTCGGCCTGTGCGCCAGACAGGCCCTCCAT
Organism: Brevundimonas sp. P7753; assembly: GCF_013386595.1. NCBI lineage: Bacteria > Pseudomonadati > Pseudomonadota > Alphaproteobacteria > Caulobacterales > Caulobacteraceae > Brevundimonas > Brevundimonas sp. P7753. The sequence continues at coordinate 3,167 of NZ_JACARP010000010.1, forward strand.
CATCCGGACGAAGACGCCAGCCTCGCTCCACCGCTTCCAGCGATTGTAGAGCGTCTTGTGAGGCCCGTAGGCTGCCGGCGCATCCCGCCAGCGCAGGCCGTTGCGGTTGACGAAGATGATCCCGCTCAACACCCGCCTATCATCCACCCGAGGTTTGCCGTGGCTCTTAGGGAAATAGGGCTCCAGCCGAGCCATCTGCTCGTCCGTCAGCCAATAAAGATTGCTCATAATCCAGACTCCTCAGGAGCCTGAATCAGATCGCACGCCGCAAATCAATGGGTCCTGAGCCTAGGGAAATAGGGCTCCAGCCGAGCCATCTGCTCGTCCGTCAGCCAATAAAGATTGCTCATAATCCAGACTCCTCAGGAGCCTGAATCAGATCGCACGCCGCAAATCAATGGGTCCTGAGCCTACAACACCTTCAACTTCCAGCGCCATTTGATCAGCAGACCCACACTTCGTTGCTTTCGCGCTGAAGCGAATGCCGCGTGGGAGGCGGCCGTGGTCTGAAAATGAGCAGGGTAGGGATCTTTCGACTTCGCTTAGTTATCCTGACAGCACCCCGACTACGCCAGGGCGCGTGACGAGGATGCCGAAGATGTTCGCCTGATCGTCGGGATCAAGGCCTGGTTCTAATCGAGGATATTGGACTCATTATGCGTATTTTCGTTCTCACCGCCGTTCTGACGGTCGCCGGAGCCGCCGCCGCCCAGGACCCGCCCGCCGGCCACGCCGGGATGCAGCAGTCGACCCTGGCTCCATCGGGCATCGTCACCACGCCCGCCGACGGCGCGATGACGAATGGGTCACCGGAACGCTTCAGTGCGACCTTCCCGCACCCCATGATTCTTAAGACCGTCACCCTCACCGCCGAGGGCCAGGCGCCGATCGTGGTCGCAGCCCCGCCCGCGCCCGCCGCCGCGATTGTCAGCGTCGCCTTGCCACTTCTCGCTCCGGGGGCCTACACTGCCGTATGGACCGCCGAAGCCCCGGACGGGCACAAGATGTCCGGCTCCATCAGCTTCATGGTTCACTAGGATCAACAACTGTCGGCCCGACATCGGGTCGGGCACCGGTTCGACCTGCGATTGAAAAGGGGCGGCTCATGGCCGAGTCGAAACACAACGCATCTGCTGGACCTCATGGGTCCGCAAGTCATGCACAGCACGGGCCGGACGGAATCTCCGACACGGCCGTCGATCCGGTTTGCGGCATGACCGTCGATCCGCAGAAGACGGCCCACCACGCCACCCATGCCGGCCATGATCACCATTTTTGCAGCGCAGGCTGCCGAGAAAAATTCGTCGCCGATCCTGAACATTACCTGAGTCCGTCTGTTGATCGGATTGTGGAAGCCCCGGCGGGGTCGATCTGGACCTGCCCGATGCATCCGGAAATCCGACAGGATCACCCTGGGGCCTGCCCCATCTGCGGCATGGCGCTCGAACCGGAGATGGTGACCGCAGGCGCTGGCCCCAGCGCCGAACTGACCGACATGTCGCGCCGGTTCTGGGTTGCACTGGTGCTGACCCTTCCCGTGTTTGTCCTTGAAATGGGCGCGCATCTCTTCCCCGCGCTGCATCATCTCGTGCCCATGAAGCTGTCGATCTGGATTCAGTTCGTCCTGGCGACGCCGGTCGTGCTCTGGGCAGGCTGGCCTTTCTTCGAACGCGCATGGGCGTCGCTGAAGACCCGCAATCTCAACATGTTCACCCTGATCGCCATGGGGACAGGAGTGGCCTGGGGCTACAGCGTCATTGCGACCTTGATGCCGGACATCTTCCCGGCCGCCTTCCGGGCCTCGGACGGGTCGGTTGCGGTCTATTTCGAAGCTGCCGCCGTGATCACCACCCTGGTGCTGCTCGGGCAGGTTCTCGAACTGAGGGCGCGCGAGCGGACCTCCGGCGCGATCAAGGCCCTGCTCAACCTGGCACCGAAAACCGCGCGGCGTATCGCCGATGACGGCAGCGAAGAGGAAGTCGCGCTCGAACTGGTTGTGGTCGGGGACCGGCTGCGCGTGCGGCCGGGTGAAAAGGTGCCGGTCGATGGTGTCGTCGAGGAAGGCCGCTCGGCGCTCGATGAATCGATGGTGACAGGCGAATCCATGCCGGTCACCAAGACGGTCGCCGACACGGTGATCGGCGGGACGATGAACCAGAGCGGCGCGCTGGTAATCCGCACAGACAAGATCGGCCGTGACACCATGCTGGCCCGCATTGTCCAGATGGTCGCCGAAGCGCAACGGTCGCGAGCGCCGATCCAGCGTATGGCTGACCAGGTCGCCGGATGGTTCGTGCCGGCGGTGTTGGTGGTCGCGGTGATCGCCTTCGTGGCCTGGGGCATATGGGGACCGGAGCCCCGCCTGGCGCACGGACTGGTCGCGGCGGTGGCGGTGCTGATCATCGCCTGCCCCTGCGCGCTGGGGCTGGCGACACCGATGTCGATCATGGTCGGCGTAGGAAGAGGCGCCGGCCTCGGCGTCCTCATCAAGAACGCTGAAGCCCTGGAGCATATGGAGAAGGTCGACACCCTGGTCGTCGACAAGACCGGGACGCTGACCGAGGGCAAGCCTGCCGTCACCCGGATTATCGTCTCAGAGGGTTTTGAGGAGGAAGAACTGCTGCGCATCGCCGCCGGGGTCGAACGGGCGTCCGAACATCCCCTCGCGTTGGCGATCGTCAACGCGGCGATGGACCGCAACATCGAAATCCCCTCCGTCAGCGACTTCGATTCGCCGACGGGCAAGGGCGCGGTGGGAACGATTGAGGGCAGACGCATCACGCTGGGCAATGCCCGCTTTCTGGGAGAGGCCGGGATCGACACCTCTTCCCTTGCGACGCAGGCCGACCAACTTCGCACGGATGGGGCGACCGCGATTTTCATGGGCATCGACAGCATGGTCGCAGGGGTGTTCGCCATTGCTGATCCGGTCAAATCGACCACGGCCGAAGCGCTCACCGCCTTGCGCGCCGATGGCATCACCGTGGTGATGCTGACGGGCGATAACCGCACCACGGCCGAAGCGGTCGCGCGTCAACTCGGCATCGACGCCGTCGAGGCTGATGTGCTCCCCGATCAGAAGGCCGCTGTCGTCGCGCGGCTGAAACAGGAAGGCCGTATCGTCGCCATGGCTGGCGACGGGGTCAATGATGCGCCTGCGCTGGCGACAGCCGACGTCGGCATTGCGATGGGGCCGGGCACCGACGTCGCCATGGAAAGCGCGGGCGTGACGCTTCTGAAAGGCGATCTGAACGGGATCGTCCGGGCTCGCGAACTGAGTAAGGCGACGATGTCGAATATCCGACAGAACCTGTTCTTCGCCTTCATCTACAACGCCGCCGGAGTGCCGATCGCGGCGGGGGTTCTGTATCCCTTTTTCGGCATCCTGCTCTCGCCAATGATCGCGGCGGCGGCGATGGCGCTGTCTTCCGTCAGCGTCGTGACCAACGCACTGCGCCTCAACCGCGTGCGGCTGTGAGTAGGAGCACAACCAGGTCCGATGGCGGGACGGAACTGAACTGTTGCGCAGGGGCGTGCTGGTGGCGTTCAGCCAGACTCTGCGTGGAGGACGCGGCCTGCATGAGATGATCGAGACCGTGGCCTGGAGCGAACCGTATTCGAACTGACTGTAGGATTTCTTGGAATGGCCCTTATGCGCAAAGGAGAGCAGGAGGGCGAATAGCCGGACCTGACTCATCGCTGACCTTGGGAAGGTCTGCTCCGGGACACTGCGCTGGAACCTAATCCAGTGCGTCCGCCGCGTCCGGTTCTGACTCCAGAGAGCTGGGCGGGTCTTGTAGGTTCAAGTCCGTCCGGTCGCGCTAACCGTTTGTTTCACGCAAAGGCGCGCGTCGGCCTTCTGCAAGGCTGCGCTTTGCAACTTGCGAATGTCCCGAATAATATCCGTCCATGCTCACGCTCAAAAGAAAATAGCCCGAACAGTCGGGAGGGGGACCCGTGGCGATCATCAAGAATATTCGCCAGCTCAAAGGGGCCACCGTTCTCGCTGAGCGCAAATCCTCGACGCCAAGCGTCGACTTCATGCGTTTCAACCTCATTTATGGCTTCAATGGCTGCGGCAAGAGCACGCTCTCCCGCATTTTTGCCTCGCTGCAGCAGGGCGCACGTCATCAGCGCCTGCCCGACGACTGCACGTTTGAGATCGAAATGGAGGATGGGGTCAAATATTCTTGTCCCAAATCTCTGAATGGACTCGAAAAGCGCATCTGCGTTTTCAACCACGACTTCGTCGAGGAGAACCTCCGTTGGGCTGAAGGCCATGCGAGCCCGATTTTCACCATCGGCGCCGACCAAGGCGACGCCGCCGAGCAGCTCAAGGACTGCGAAGGAAAACTGCCTGCAGCCTTGGCGCTGTCGCTCAGCGACGCGAAGATCAAGGCCGAGCGCGAGAAGGCCTTCGGCGAATACAAAAAGACCACAGCGAATGAGATTTCGGGGCGGCTGCGCCAGGCCCGACGCTACGAGGCAACCCAGTTTATCGCCGACGTCAAAGCCGGTGCCTCGGAACAGGATATCCTCAGCGATAGCGATCTCGACGCTGCGACAGCGACCTGCGCGCGCTCAGAAGCCCCCGCCAAAGTCAAACCGGTCGATGTCCCTCTCGCCGGCTTACTCGCTTGTCTTGAGACCGCAGCCGACCTCTGCCCGAAATCAATCGGCAGCGTTGTGGTCGAGGGGCTCGACGCCCATCCGACCATGGTTCAGTGGGTCAAACATGGTCATGACTATCATGCCGAGCACGACCTCAGTTCCTGCCTCCATTGCGGGAACGAGGTGTCGCCCGCGAGACGGGCGCTCCTCGCCAGCGCCTTTGACGACAAGGTCAGTGACTTCATCGGCTCGGTGCAGGAAGCCGCCAAAGCCGGGGCGGAGACATCCGCTCAGCTCGACATTGCGATCGCGGCCGTACCGGCGGCTGCCCAGCTGTCGGCGGAGTTTCAGCCGCCTTTCGAAGCGGCTGCCGCGACTTTGTCGACAGTGCTAGCCGCCGGCCGCTCGCTGCTCGACACGGCCCTTCAGGCGCTGCAGGCGCGGGGAGCCACGCCGACGACGCCGGTGGCAGTCATACTCCCGCCGCTCGCCGAGATGCAAAACCAAGTGCAGGCGCTTGAGGAAGCCTGCCAGGCGGTCAATGCAATCTGCGACCAGCATGCCGCCATGGTCGACAGCTTCAACGACCATCAGAGGAAGGCGCGCGATGCCATCCGCAAGCACTATGTTGCCCAAACCGCCAAGGCTTACAAAGCCCATGTCGCCGGCATCGAAGAGGCGACGACCACGGCCGACGACGCCAAGGCGGCGGCCGAAAATCTGACTGCTGAGATCAACACGCTGCGCGCCAAGGTGCAGCAGCACGGGCCGGCGGCCGACAAGATCAACGCCTTGGTCAAATCCTATTTGGGGCATGGGGAGCTCACGATCGTCGCCGTCGCTGAGGGTTATGAGCTGCATCGCCATGGTGCCCTTGTCCGCGGCGCACCGAGCGAGGGCGAGAAGACGGCGATTGCCATCTGCTATTTTCTGTCGACCCTCTCGTCAGAAGACCGGAAGATCAAAGATCTTATCGTCGTCATCGACGACCCGGTCTCGAGCCTCGACACCAAGGCGATGAACTATGCCAGTGCGCTGCTCCTCAACCGCCTAGCCAAGGTTGGTCAGCTTTTTGTCTTCACCCACAACCAACCCTGCATGAACGAGTTCAAGAAGGCTTGGAAAGGGCGTGCGAGGGCCGAACCTGGCAAGTCACCGACCGCTAGGTTGCTCTTCATCGACGTTGCCGTGCCGGAAGGGGCGGCGGCGCGAACCGCGACCCTGATCGAGCTGCCGAAGCAGTTGCGCGAGTTCGATTCCGAATATCACTACCTCTTCCAGAAGGTGCTCGAGTTCGAGAAGGCGGGCGTCGGCCATTCCGACTACGCTTTCATGATGCCGAACGTGCTGCGCCGAGTGCTCGAGGTCTTCCTCGCCTTCAAGGTGCCGCGCAGCGGCAATGTTAGCGACAAGCTCAAGACGATCGAGGATCGGCACGATGGCATCGATCTCGATCGTCTTCGCGCTCTCGAGAGGCTGAGCCAGGTCGAGTCGCACTCCGACAATCTCGACGATCTGATCGCGCAGTCGTCGATGACCGTCGAGGAGAGCAGGGACGCTACCCGGGCCTTGATCCATCTCTTCGAAAAGGTCGATGTCGACCATCTCAAGGATTTGCGCACCCATTGCAATCCGGCCGAGCCTCAGCAGGCAGCGCCGCCACCGCCAGTTGCGGCGGCAGCACCCGTGCCCGAAACTGACGCGTCTGCTCCTGGGGCGGCACCAACACTTGAGGATTCGCCCGAAGCTGGGCCCGCGCCAGAGGCGGAAACGGCATGAGCGTGCGATGAGTTATGATTTCAAGACGCTCTCTGATGCCGACTTCGAAGATCTCGCCCGCGATCTGATCGGTCGCCTGCTCGATCTGCGTTTCGAAGCATTTTGCGCCGGGCCCGATGGTGGCATGGATGGAAGGCACTCGTCGGCCGAGGGGGCTGTCATCCTGCAGGCCAAACATTATGCGGGATCGAGCGTTGCTCAGCTCAAGGCCGCCATGAAGGACGAGCGCGCTTCGATCGATACTGTGGCGCCGGCGCGCTACCTTCTGGCGACTTCACGCAAGCTCACACCCAAGGTGAAGGGTGATCTCGCCGCGATCATTGGGTCGAGCCTCAAAAGCGAGGCCGACATTTTCGGCCCTGACGATCTGAACGGCCTCCTGCGGGACTATCCCGATCTCGAGAAAGCCCACATCAAACTTTGGCTCTCAAGCGCGGCCGTTCTCGACCGTGTCGTCAATGCCGCCGCCCACACCTTCGCTGCGATCACGCGCGATGAAATCGCCGCCAAAGTCCGCGTCTATGCCCAGAACCCAAGCTTCTCGGAGTCAGCCGCCAAGCTCGAAGACCAGCATGTCTTGATCGTTTCCGGGCCCGGCGGCGTCGGCAAGACGACGCTCGCCGAAATGCTTGCCTACGCCTATCTTGCTGAAGGCTGGGAATTGGTCCCGATCCGCAGCCTCGATGACGGCTTCGCCTCGCTCGACGACGCGAAGCAGCAGGTTTTTCTCTTCGACGACTTCCTCGGCCGGGTGGCGCTCGATAAGCATGCCTTGTCGATGAAGGACAGTGACCTAGCCCGCTTCATCAAGCGGGTGAGGAGTAGCGCGAACGCGCGTTTCATTCTGACGACCCGCGCCTACATCCTGGAAGAGGCGAGGCGTGTCTCGGAATATCTCGCCGACCAAAGGCTCGACGTCTCCAAGTACATACTTGACGTCGGCATATACACGCGACGCATCCGCGCCCGCATCCTCTACAACCATTTGCTCGTCGCCGAGACCCCGCCCGAGCATATCCGGGCGTTGATCGAGAGTGGCAAGCTCGCCGACATCGTCGATCACAAGAACTACAATCCGCGCGTCATCGAATGGATGACCGACCGTTTCCATATCGGCGCACTTTCTGCGGCCGACTATCCCGACGCCTTCCTAGAAGGCCTGCGAAATCCCAAGGGTCTTTGGGACACCGCCTTCCGCACCCATATCGACGATCGTTGTCGGCACCTGCTCTTCGCGCTCTTCTTCTGCTCCCAATATGGCGATGACATCGACGACGCCCGCGTCTCCTATGACGCACTCCACCAGGCACTCTGCAATCGCTACGGCCTGCCGCGGGATCCGAAGGATTTCGAAGAAGCGGTTCGCATTTTGGAGGGCGGCTTCATCGCCATCAGTGGCGATCAACTCTCCTTCATCAACCCGTCCTTCCGGGATTATCTGACCGAATACCTCGACGACCAGGTTCTGCTGCGTGAGTTCGCCGGCACCTCGCGCCGGTCGGACTGGGCTGACGCCGTCTGGCGGCAGGGTCAGCGCGGCGTCACCTTGGGCTCGCTCAATCCAGAGCTGGCGGCGTCTTTCGTCGGTGTTGCGGAGGCCTTCCAAAACTGGCCGACCTGGAAGCGCCACAAAGCCGACCCGCGCAGCATGGTTATAGCCGACGGCTCAAATGCCAGCCGCCTCAAGCTGATCTTGGATTGGTGGAACCATTGCAAGGAGCCGAGGCTGATCGCAGCCGCGCTCGCTCTGGCAAGCTCGCCTCCAGACGGTTGGGATTCATGGCGCGACAGCGAGCCGGCAATCGAGCTGATCAGGCAGTTGCGCGACGGCGACTATTTCGACGAATTCCCCGCGGCCGAGGAGTTAGCCCAGCTGATCGAAGCTGGGCTGCTCAGGATGCTGAAGTCCGGCGTTTCCTCCGACGATATCGAGAAGATGTCGGACGCCATCGAGGAAAACCAAGCCCATCTCGGACCCGATATCTGCACTGCCATGAACCAGCTGATCGCGGACGAGTTCGCCGAGATTTACCAACGCGCCTCGGACATGGATTCCGAGAGTACCCTCGACGAGTATCTTGATACCTTGACCCGGTTGGCGCCCCGGGCGGGCGTTCCGAAGACGCAGATCGCAAGGGCGGCCGATGCCATCAACGAGCGCAAAAACGAAGTTGCTGACAAGGCCGAAAGCGCCGAGGCCCCGGCCTTTATCGAGAAGCGGGACGACAAGAACCCCTTCGAGGATAGCGACTTGATCGACCTGTTCATGCCGCTCTTGAGGCCCGTCAGTTGTTAATGTTTGAGCGCCGCATTAGCCCGAAATGGGTCGATTACGTCCGCCCGTACTCCTGTTGAACAACCAATGTCAGGTTCTTCCAACGAACCCAAAGTCCGCTGCTGATGCTGTGGACGGCTCT
>NZ_JACARP010000099.1:0-20037 GCF_013386595.1 Brevundimonas sp. P7753
GCCCCCACCTGCAGCTCCCATGATGCGGATGATGGCCAAGGAGGCGATGGAGGATGTCGTCGTCACCGCCAATCGCGTCGCGCGTCAGGGTGAGCTGGGCGACTACAAGATCTACACCCTGCCGGAAGCGACCACGGTGGCGGCGCGCCAGACCAAGCAGGTGCGCTTCCTGGAGCGGGAAGGCGTGGCCTATGAGCGGGTTTATCGCGCCAGCGTGCTGAACAACGACGAAGAAGCGCGCCCGAGCGGCATCGTGTTGAAGCTCAGGAATGAGGAAGCTGCCGGGCTGGGCGTGGCCCTGCCGGGCGGCTCGGTGGCGGTGATGCAGCCGGACGGGGTGGGCGGTGTCCTGTTGGCCGGCCAGGATCGGTTCGAGGACAAGGGCGTGGGTCTGCCGGTGCGTCTGTCGTTCGGCGAATCGCTCGACGTGCGGGTGCAGACGCGGTTGGTGAAGTCGACCAGCTCGACGCGCGGAGCGGTTACGACGGACCGTTCCGAGATCGAGACCACCGTCACCAACGCCCGCGCCGAGCCCGTCACCGTCGAACTGGTCGCCGACGCGGCGATGTCGCGCGGCTTCCGCATCCGCAGCCAGTCGGTGCGCAGCCGCATCGACGACACGGGCTATCCGGTCTGGACCCTGACCGTGCCCGCCAATGGCGCGGCGGTCCTGAAGGCGGCGTGGACGACGACGGATTGAGGAATGGCCACCCTCTCCCGATGGGAGAGGGCTTGAGCCTCCAGGAGCGCAGCGACTGGCAAGGCGAAAGGGTGAGGGGCGACGGTCGATGTCGGCTGAAAGCCGTCGCTCGAACGTGGGCGCGCTTCCCGGCTGTTTTCACGCAGACATCGCTACGGCTCACGCCGACTGGAGCCGCGAACCCTCACCCTTTCGCGCAGCCGATCGCCTCCGGCTCTCGGGCGCTCAAGCCCTCTCCCATCGGGAGAGGGGCTTACTCCCCCTTGGCCGCCTGCCTGGGGCTGAACTTGGGGGCGGGGGCCAGGCGCATGACCTCGCCCTGATAGCGTTCGTCGTCGCCGGCTGCGGCGAAGGGCAGGGCGTCGGCGCAGGCTTGCAGCAGGGCGTCCAGCCAAGGCTTCTCGGCCTTGTGGAAGTCGCCCAGGACGTGGGGCATGACCAGGTGGCTCTCGCCCGGATGGCCGACGCCCATGCGGCCCCGGCGGAAGTCGGCGCCTAGGTGGCTGATCAGGCTGCGGACGCCGTTCTGGCCCGCTGCGCCGCCGCCGGTCTTCATGCGGAAACGGCCGGGGGCCAGGTCGATCTCGTCGTGGAAGACGATGATCTCGCTGGGTTTGATCTTGTAGAAGCGCGCCGCCTCGCCGACCGCGCGGCCGCTCTCGTTCATATAGGTCTGGGGCTTCATCAGCAGGACCTTGACCGGGCCGTCGGCGCTGTCGACCTCGCCTTCGCTGACGATGGACTGAAACTTGGCCCGCTCAGGACCGAAGCGCCAGCGGCGCGCGATCTCGTCCACGGCCATGAAGCCGATGTTGTGGCGGTTCTTTTCGTATTTGGGGCCCGGATTGCCCAGACCGGCGATGATGATCATGCGGACCTCATGCCCGCTGATCCGGGCAAAGAAAAGCCCCGCGCCGGCGAACCGGGCGGGGCTGAAATCTTCCGACGAAGAAAACCCTTAGGCTTCGGTTTCGCCTTCGGCGGTCGTGTCGCCGGCGTCCGACTGACCAGCGGCCGAGTTCTTGATCGTGGCGATCATGAAGTCGCGGTCGGCGATGACCGTCGTCGCGCCCTTGGGCAGGTCGATGTCCGAGATGCGGATGTTCTCGCCGATTTCGCGACCCTTCAGGTCAACGACCAGCTCGTCGGGGATCAGGTCGGCGGCGACCAGGATTTCGACCGAGTGACGGACGATTTCCAGCATGCCGCCGGCGCGGGTGAAGGGCGCCTCGTCAGCGTTCTTGAAGTGAACGGCGATCTCGATCTTGACCGGGGCGTTGGCGTCGACGCGCATCAGGTCGAAGTGCAGCGGGCGGTCCGACACGGGGTCGAATTGGACCGTCTTGGCGATGACCGGCTGGGTCTCGTCGCCGTACTTCAGGGTCACCAGGTGGCCCAGCAGCTTGCCGGTGTAGAGGGACTTGCGGAAGTCCTTCTCGTTCACCGAGATCGAGACGGGGGCCTTGTCGCCACCGTACAGGATGCCAGGCACAGCGCCCGAGCGACGAACAGCGCGTGCGCTGCCGGTGCCTGCGCCTTCGCGGACGTCAACGTTCAGAATGATCTCGGCCATCGGGCTCGCCTCAATAACAACAGTAACGCCGCGCCAACCGGGGCCCGCGCAGCGGGGTCATGAACCCTCGAATTCAAGAGGGCGGGCTATTACACGGATCAGGGGGAGGACGCAACCGCCCCGGTCGGTTTCAGCCCGCCATCGCCTCAGCTCATGCCGCTTCCCGGCGTGGGATTGGTTTCAGCGACCGTCACGGTCGGCGTCGTCGCAACCGGCATGGGGCCCGTATATTGGGCCGTGCAGATGGCCAGATCGCGCACGATGTGGCGGCCCGCGCAGAACATGTCCTCATAGCTGGGGCGCGAGGCGGCCAGGCACTGGAACAGCATCAGCTTGGACATGCTGGTGCAGAATTCGTTGTTTGATTCGTTCGTCAACGCGTCCGTATTGGGCTTGGCGTCGTCGCCTGCGGCGCCCAGGGCGGCCAGGGCGGCGATGGCCAGGGAGTTGACCATGGCGGGCGTGAAGGGGGCGCTGCGCTTGGCCGGGGTCAGGTTCAGGCCTGTGCCGCTGTTGGCGGCGGCGAAGAGACGGGCGCTTTCCTCGGCGGACGGCAGTTGCGCCGCCGACAGGGTCTTGGCGCTCTGCAGGCGCGTATCCCGGTTGGCGATGGGGGTGACGGCCCAGCGGCGACGCGGATCGCGGCGCTCCTGGATCGTATAGGCGTCGCCTTCGACGGCCTCGGCGAGGGCCGTCAGGGAGGCGATGTCCTTGCCCATGGTCGCTGTGATCAGACCGGCTGCCGCGTCTGCGCCGGGCAGGGTGGCGGCATAGGCGGGGTCGGCCACGATGCTGGCGATCATCTGCTGGCGCAGGGCGGGCGTGGAGCCGAACTGGCGCACCCCCGCGACATATTCGGGCGACTGCAGCGCCAGGATGGAACCGTAGGCGATCATGCCGCGCGACAGCTGGGCCGGCTCATAGGCGGCTCCCTTGCGGATCGCGGTCTGGATGGATTCCGCGTCGGGGAAGCCGGCCTGGATGGTGCCGACCTCACGCACAAACGAGACGTAGATCGCAGCGGCCTGAGCCACGCTCTCGTTCAGGCTTACCGCCGGCAGGGGCGGCGGCGGCGGCGGCGGCGGCGCGACCGGCTCCGGCGTCGAGCAGCTTGCCAGAATGGCGGCGGCGGCGATGGCGGCGACGGACAGGCCGCGGCGCAAGAAGGCCTGGGACATCGGCGAACTTCCCTCTAATCGAACGCGGGGCGCGCAGAAGCGCGCCCGAGAATACTGAAGCGTCTTATATCGCTGAGGGAATGGTTATTCGAAGGTTAATCGAACAGCTTCGAGACCGATTCCTCATTGGCGATGCGGCGGATAGCTTCGCCGATCAGAGGGGCCACGGATACGGTGCGAATCTTTCCGCACTTCAAAACTTCGTCAGGCTGTTCGATGGAATCGGTGATCACCAGCTCCTTCAGCGGGCCGTTGGTGACGCGCTGAACCGCCGGTCCCGACAGGACGCCGTGGCTGATATAGGCCGAGACCTCGGTGGCGCCGCGATCGATCAGGGCCTGGGCCGCGTTGACCAGGGTGCCGCCCGAATCGACGATGTCGTCGAACAGGATGCAGCGGCGGCCTTCGACGTCGCCGATGATGTTCATGACTTCGCTTTCGCCCGCCTTGGGGCGGCGCTTGTCGACGATGGCCAGATCGGCGTCGAGGCGCTTGGCCAGCGAACGGGCGCGCACCACGCCGCCGACGTCGGGCGAAACGATCATTAGGTCGTCGCCGCGCGGATAGTGGTCCTTGATGTCCTGGGCCAGCACCGGGGTCGCGACCAGGTTATCGGTCGGAATGTCGAAGAAGCCTTGGATCTGACCGGCGTGCAGATCCATCGTCAGGACGCGGTGAGCGCCCGCGCGGGTGATCATGTTGGCGACCAGCTTGGCCGAGATGGGCGTGCGCCCGCCGGTCTTCCGGTCCTGACGCGCATAGCCGAAGTAGGGCATGACCGCCGTGATCCGCCGCGCCGACGCCCGCACCAGGGCGTCCGTCATGATCAGCAGCTCCATCAGGTTGTCGTTGGCCGGATAGGAGGTCGACTGGATGATGAAGACGTCCTCGCCGCGGACGTTCTCCTCGATGACGGCGAAAACCTCGTTATCGGCGAATCGTTTCACCTGAGCCTTGGTCAGCGGCATGTCGAGGTGGCTGGCGATGGCCTGGGACAGAGTCCGGTTCGAATTGCCAGAGAGCAGCTTCATTACCGGTCATCCTTTTGCCGTCATCGCTGCGCCAATGAGCGCAGTCGTTTCTGGACGCGCTCTTTAGCAGCGGATCGCTTTGCATCAACCCGTCATGACGGATTTCGCTGCATTGGCATGGTCGCAGTCGCTGCTATAGAGGTCGCCGTAACGACAGCGGCGCACCGGGGGTGCGCTGTGACCAAGGCATCTTAAGAGGTCGCCCTTGCCCGCTTCGAAGTTCCGTTCCGGCCTGACCCTGATGACGGTCGCCGTCGCCGCCCTGACGGTTTCCGCCTGCGCCGGAACCAAGCCCCGTCAGAAGCTGGCCTATGAAGAGCGCCCGGTCGAGGCGCTCTACAACACCGGCTATCAGCGCCTGCAGTCCAAGCGCTGGTCCGACGCCATCGACTATTTCCAGGAAGTCGAACGCCAGCATCCCTATTCGGAGTGGTCGCGCCGCGCGATCCTGATGCAGGTCTACGCCTATTATCAGAACAACAACTATCAGGACGCGATTGCGGCGGCTGACCGCTTCATCGCCCTTTTCCCCGGCAATCCGTCGGCGGCCTACGCCTTCTACATGCGCGCCATCTGCAATTTCGAGCAGATCGTCGATGTGGGTCGCGACCAGGGCTATGCCGAGGCCGCTCTGGTCGGTCTGCGCGACGTGGCGCGTCGCTATCCCAATACGGCCTACGCCACCGACGCCCGAATCAAGATCGACATGGTCAACGACCAGCTGGCCGGCAAGGAAATGGCCGTGGGCCGCTTCTATCAGCGCGCCAGCCAGCCGCTGGCGGCCCTGAACCGCTACAAGGCCGTGATCAACAACGAAGCCTTCCAGCGCAGTTCGCACACGCCCGAGGCCCTGTATCGTCTGGTCGAGGTCAACGTGGCCCTGGGCCTGACCGAAGAGGCGACCCGCAACGCCGCCGTCCTGGGCCACAACTATCCGGGCAGCCCCTGGTATGCAGATGCCTACGCCCTGCTGACCGAGCGCGGCCAGCGCCCGGACGTCCAGCCGGAAGCCAAGCGTGAAAGCTGGCTGCAGCGGATCATCCCCGGCGGGGCCTGATCTGAGGGGGAACTGCGGAAAGACGCTGCGTTCCCCTTCTGTTTCCGGCTACACTGGGCTGTAAAGTCGAATCAAGCTGGCGCATGCTGACCACACTCTCGATCCGTGACGTCGTCCTCGTCGACGCCCTCGACCTGGAGGTCGGCGAAGGCCTGACCGTGCTGACCGGCGAGACCGGGGCCGGCAAGTCCATCATTCTCGACGCCCTGGGTCTGGCCCTGGGCGCACGCGGCGACGCCGGGCTGGTGCGCGCCGGCGCCAAGCAGGCGGTCGCCACCGCCGTCTTCACCGCCCCCGACGACGCCGCCGTCATCGACCTGCTGGCCGAGCGCGGCTTCGAGGTCGCGCCGGGCGAGGAGCTGATCCTGCGCCGTGTCGTCTCGGCCGACGGCCGCAGCCGCGCCTACGTCAACGACCAACCGGCGGGCGTCACGGCCCTGCGCGAGATCGGCGCCCTGCTGGTCGAGGTGCATGGTCAGCACGAGACGGTCGGTCTGCTGGACTGGAAGACCCACCGCGCCCTGCTGGACAACTATGGCGGCTTGCAGCCCCAGCTGTCGGGCGTGGCCGCCGCCGCTGAACGGCTGAAGGCCGCGCAAGGGCGTCTGGATGCGCTGGAAGCCTCCGCCGCCGAAGCCGCCGCCAAGGCCGAGGAGATCGCCCTCAACCTGGCCGACCTTGACGCCCTGGACCCTCAGCCGGACGAGGAGACCGAACTGGCTGGCGAACGCGCTATCCTGGGCGCCTCGGAAAAGGCCGTCGCCGATCTGGCCGACGCCCGCAACCTGCTGGGCGGGGACAAGCTGAGCCAGCGTCTGGCCTCGGCCCTGCGCGCCGTCGAACACGCCCGCCAGCGCGCGGTGCAGGCGGGCGCCGAGGGCGACAACCTTATCATCATCAAGCTGGGTCTGGCCGCCGAGGCGGTGGACCGGGCCCTGGTCGAGGCGACGGAAGCCGTCGCCGCCGTCGACGCCGCCGCCGACGCCTTCGACTTCGAACCGGGGCGTCTGGACAAGGCCGAGGAGCGGCTGTTCGCCCTGCGCGCCGCCGCGCGAAAACTGAACACGACGGTCGACGCCCTGCCGAGCCTGCGCGTTCGTCTGCGTGAACAACTGCGTCTGATCGAAAATGGCGCCGAGGCCCTGACCAATGCGCGTCGGGAGGTGGCCGTGGCGATCGAGGCCTATGACGTGGCCGCCATGCTGCTGACCTCGGCGCGTGAGGCGGCGGGCGACCGCCTGACCGCCGCCGTCATGGGCGAGCTGGGGCCGCTGAAGTTGGACCGCGCCCGTTTCCGCGTGAGCCTGGAGCCTATCGAAGGCCGTCGCGGGCCTCTGGGCGTCGAGACGGTACGCTTCGAGGTCGCCACCAACGCCGGCACGCCCTTCGGGCCCCTGGACACCGTGGCCTCGGGCGGCGAACTGGCCCGGTTTGCTCTGGCCATGAAGGCGGCTCTGGCCAGCCGAGAAGACCAGCGTCAGCCGGTCATGATCTTTGACGAGGTCGATCAGGGCGTCGGCGGCGCCGTGGCCGAGGCCGTGGGCAGCCGTCTGCAACGCCTGTCGAACGGGGCCCAGGTCCTGGTCGTCACCCACAGCCCTCAGGTCGCCTCACGCGGCCACGCCCACTGGAAGGTGCGCAAGGCCGACCACGACGGCCACACCCGCACCTCTATCGACGTCCTGGAACCCCATCCGCGTCAGGAAGAAATCGCCCGGATGTTGTCCGGCGCCGAGATCACGGATGAAGCGCGGGCGGCGGCGCGGGTGCTGATAGGCTAGGGCTTACAAAGCTTAGCCTTTCAATCTTCTGTCTTGGGGGAGCCGTTGGGACTAGCTGCAGACCTGCCCGACTCAGGAAGAGATCGCCCGGATGTACGTCGAGATCACGGGCGAGGCGCGGGTCTGACCGGCTGACGCTCTGAGAACGAGGTTGCTGCGTTTGGCCAACCGGACCTATCTTGCTGTCTTCAGGTCGAGGGGGAGCGAGACATGAACAGGATCGTAGCGGCTGTCGTGGCCGGGGTGATCGCCATGGCGCCTATGGCGGCGTCGGCGCAGGACTATGGAAGATACAGCGATGCGGCGGCTCAGACCGAGCTGGGGCGTATCGCCATTGTGGACATGGCCGTCATGGCGCCGATGCGCGACGGGATCGGCCTGGCCACCAACGTCTATCGACCCAAGGACGCCAAAGGGCCTCTGCCCACCATCCTGTGGAAGACGCCCTACAACGAACTGGCCTACAGTCCGCGCACCACGCGCAACGCTCTGACCTGGGTCAGCCGTGGCTATGCCTTCGTGGTGCAGAACGAGCGGGGGCGCTATTTCTCGGAGGGCGAGTATGAAATCCTCGGCTATCCGCAGACGGACGGCTATGACTCACTGACATGGATCGCGGCGCAACCCTGGTCGAACGGTAAGGTCGGCACCTTGGGCTGTTCGTCGTCGGCTGAATGGCAACTGGCCCTGGCGGCGCAGAACCATCCCGCTCACGCCGCCATGGTGCCGCAGGCGGCGGCGGCCGGGATCGGCAAGGTCGGTCGCTTCCAGGAACAGGGCAACTGGTACACCGGCGGCGTGCCGCGCAACCTGTTCTTCATCTGGCTGTATGGCGTCGACAATCCGCAGCGTGCACAGATTCCCTCTGGCCTGGATCAGGAAGAGCGGGCGCGCATCGTCCGCTACAACGATCTGGACGCCAAGAAGCCTGAGGTGAAGTGGTCTAGCCAGATCCGTCACCTGCCCGTCAGCGAGATGCTGGCGGATCTGGGCGAGCCGCCGGCGACCTTCGAAACGCTGATCGCGCGCACGCCGGCGGACCCGGCCTGGCGGGAGGGCGGTCTCTATCACGACGACATGGGCTGGGGCGTGCCGTCGCTCTGGTTCAACAGTTGGTATGACGTCTCGATCGGGCCGAACATGGAGCTGTTCAACCACGCGCGCTCCACCACCCAAGATGCAGAGGCGGCCGCCAATCAGTATGTGGTGGTCGGGCCGAACAACCACTGCGCCTTTGCCGCACTGGGGCCGAATTTCCGATCGGGTGATCGCGATCTGGGTGACGCCAGCTTTGACAGCGACGCCATGGTTCATGCCTGGTTCGACCGCTGGCTGAAGGGCGAGCGCGGAGCGTTTTCGGAAAGCACGCCGCACGTCCAGTATTTCAACATGGGCGAGAACCGCTGGCGGTCGGCGGCGCAATGGCCGCCCGCGGAGGTCAAGACCGTGCGTATGTACCTACGCTCGAGTGGTGGGGCCAACAGCCTGAACGGCGATGGCCGTCTAAGCCTGGAGGCCCCGCCCGCAGGCGAGGCGCCGGACCGATATCGCTATGATCCGATGAATCCGGTTCAGACTATCGGCGGCGGCGACTGCTGCAATGGCGGTCTGGTTCTCGCGGGGGCCTATGACCAGCGCCAGATCGAGGCTCGAAACGACGTGCTGGTCTATACGTCGGACGTCCTGACACAGCCGATGCAGGTGACTGGATTTGTCGACGCCGTGCTGAAGGTGTCTTCCTCGGCGCCGGACACGGACTATGCGGTCAAGCTGGTGGATGTGGCGCCTGACGGCACAGCCTACATCCTGGGCGACACCATCATCCGGGCCCGCTATCGCAATGGCTTCGATAGGCCCGCCATGTTGACGCCGGGGGAGGTGGCGACCGTTCAGCCGACCCCAATGACCATCAGCAACACCTTCCAGCCCGGCCACCGTATCCGGGTCGAAGTGACCAGCTCCAACTTCCCCAAGTTCGTGCGGAACCTGAACACGGGGGGAGCGAACGAGACGGAGAATAGCGGCGTGGTCGCAGACAACGCCGTGCACCATGCCGGCGATCAGGCGTCCTATATCGAGCTGCCGGTTCTAAAATAGGCTGGCGACGCTCCTTGCCTTGAGCCGGCAAGGAGCGTCTGAGGCCCGGTCTTCAGACCCCCAGGATCCAGCCTTCTTCGCTTTCGACCTGAGCCACCAGGGTCTCGTCGGCCGTTTTCGGCGGGGCGAAGGCCTTTTGCAGCGTGCCGGCGTCGTCCATCTGGGCGAAGGCTTCGGCGGCGGTGCGGACCTGGGCCTGGGTCTTGTATTCCTTGACGCCTTCGCCGTTGATCTTGCGCTTGGCGTCGAACAGGGCGGGCCAGACCTCAACCACGACGGCCGACAGGGGTTCGACGTCGGCCTCGGTCAATTCACGCCAGCCGGTGTTGAAGGGCCAGACGGCGGCCGAGGCGCCCAGCTTGTCCAGCAGGCGGCGCAGCATGGGCACGCCCAGCAGGGTCAGGCCGCCGACGGCGCCCGCGCCGTGCATCTGCCAGACGCTCTTGGGCGGCAGCTTGTCCTTGCGCGCGGCGACTTCGGTGGCGCGGAATTCGGGGATGTCGGCGCCGGCGCCTTCGGGCGGCTTGGTCGTGGTCAGCCAGCGCTGAGCCTGGCTGGCGGGGGCGCCCCAGAAGGGCCAGGGCTGATCCGTCATCAGACGGTTCATCTTGGCCGCGACCTGATAGCGGTTGTTGGTGTTGTCGGCCTTGTCGACGATGTTGGCGGCCAGGAACTTGCCCATGGCCTCCCACGGTCGACCGTCCAGCTTCAGACGCGCAGCCGTGCCGGCGGGGAAGCCGAAGTCGAAGTCGAAGCCGACCAGGACGCGGTCGCCGCGCTTTCTGTGTTCAGCCAGCAGGTCGGCGATCAGGGCTTCGCCCTCGGCGCGCGTGGCGACGTTGTGGGTCTCGGTATAGAGGCGGAAACGCACGTCGCGCTTGGCGACGCCGACCCACAGGGTCTGCTCGCCCAGCTTCTTGCCTTCGGCGGCGGTCCAGTCTGCGATGATGTAGGCGTCGAAGAGACGGGCCACGGCGGGCTCCTGAAAACACGGTAAACAGTAGAGGCGGCTTCTAGCCTTCCACGACGAGGCCGGGAAGGGGGGCGCGAAGGGCGATCAGCGCTTCATCAGGGCTTCGACGTGCGACAACCAGCGGCGCCCCAGTCGCAGCGCCTCGGACGGAGAGCCGGTCGAGGCCGGCAGGTCGGCGTTCCACAGGGCCAGTTCGAACTCCGGATTGCGCGTATCGTCGAACATGAGGCGTAAGACCACCTGTTCCGCCTCGGGCACGACGATGTCCAGATCCTTGCGCACCGCGCCGCGTCGGGCGCGGGCGACGACATGGCCATCAACGATGATCTCCCCGCCCTCGACCTCGTCAAAGGCGTAAACCAGGCCCTGTGAACCGCGCTTCCACAGCACCACCACCTGACCGCCTTCGAAATCCAGACCGGCGGCGCGGCCCTGCGCCGGGGACAGGGCCTCGGTGTCGGCCTTGCCCCCCAAGGTCTTCATCAGCGCCCGCTTCAGCCGCCGCTCCGGCTCCATCCACCAGGACAGCATCAGGGCGCCCGTCGTCAGGAAGGCGGCGGTCAGGGCGATCAGCAGGATGACCCTGAACGTCTCGCCCATGGGTCAGGCGTCCAGGTCGAGGTCGACCACGACGGGCACGTGATCGCTGGGCTTGTCCATGTCGCGGGCCTCGCGGTGGGTTTCGATGGCCCGGAAACGGTCGGCGGCCTGGGGCGACAGCAGGGCGTAGTCGATGCGGATGCCGTTGTTCCTCTGCCAGGCGCCGGCCTGGTAGTCCCAGAAGGTGTAGGTGCCCTCGGGCTCGCCGCCGAGCTCGTGGGCGTCCGATAGGCCCAGCCACTTCATGGCGTTCAGCGCCGCGCGCGTTTCCGGCTGGAACAGGGCGTCGTTGACCCAGTCCTCGGGCTTGGCCGCGTCGTCGGGCGTCAGGATGCAGTTGTAGTCGCCGCAAAGGGCCAACGGCTCTTCATAGGCCAGCAGGGCCTTGGCGTGGTCGTGCAGACGCTGGAACCAGGCCAGCTTGTAGGGAAACTTCTCGGTGCCGACGGGATTGCCGTTGGGCAGATAGATGGACGCCACGCGCACCGGAACCGGGGCCTCGACGACGGCCTCCAGATACCGGGCCTGTTCGTCTGCGTCGTCGCCGGGCAGGCCGCGCCGGATGTCGGACAGGGGGTGCTTCGACAGGATGGCGACGCCGTTATAGGTCTTCTGACCGTGGGTCTCGACGTTGTAGCCCAGGCTTTCGAAGGCCTCGCGCGGGAATTTCTCGTCCACGCATTTGATCTCCTGGAAGCAGACGACGTCAGGATTGGCGGCTTCCAGCCAGGCCAGCACGGTCGGCAGGCGGGCGTTGACCGAGTTTACGTTCCAGGTGGCGATGCGCATGGCCT
This sequence comes from Brevundimonas sp. P7753, assembly GCF_013386595.1. Lineage (NCBI taxonomy): Bacteria > Pseudomonadati > Pseudomonadota > Alphaproteobacteria > Caulobacterales > Caulobacteraceae > Brevundimonas > Brevundimonas sp. P7753. The sequence goes on from NZ_JACARP010000099.1 coordinate 11,785, forward strand.
TAAGGCTAAGGCTAGCCGCGTTCACCGTGAAGGGGTTGGTGAAAACAAAGACGCCGCCGGATCGCTCCGGCGGCGTCTTGTTCGTTCGACGATCAGGCCTGGCTTAGGCTTGCGGGGTCTCAGCCGGAGGCGTCGTCGTCAGCTTGCAGCCGCCGCCGATTTTTTCAGCCACGGCGCAGGGATAGATCTGCTGCACGGCGTGCGCGGCGTCGGTGCGCGCGATGAAGCCGTCGCCAGCAGCGCAGGAGGCCTCATAGAAGCGCCCGTTGGCGTTCTGGCCCATCAGGCGAACCTGCTGGACGTCGCAAGCGGCGGCGTCCGTTCCGGCCAACCACGACTTCACGGTCGCGGCCTGCTCAGTCGGGGTGGTGAAGGCGCAGGTGGCGTTCTGGACCAGCACCTGCAGGCACTCGGTTTTTTCCCAGCCGGAGGCGGAGCGTTGAATATGATAGCCTTCGACGCCGACGCAGCCGATTTCGTACACCAGCGTACCGTCCGATGTGGCGCCGACCACAGCGCCCTGATCCACCTGGCAGGGAAGGCCGGCTTCCTGGGCATAGGCGGTGAAGACCGCCAGAGCGTTGTCGTTGGCGGGCAGGGTGCACACGGTGCCGACGTCAGCGGCGGGGTCCGCCTGCCGCTTCTTGTCGGCCTGAGAGGCGAGGACCAGGCAATCAAGCGCCTCAGGCGGCGTGGAGCCGATGATGATATAGCCGGGGCCGGTGGCGCAGACGGCTTCGTAGAGGCTGATCTTTTCCGCGGTTTGACCCAGCAGCTTGGCTTCGGTCGCCTGACAGTCCTTGTTGGCTGCGGCGAGGAAGCCTTGCGCCGCAGCCAGGGCGGCAGCCGGATCGGGCGCGGCTTCACGACCGCGACGGCGGTCCTGACGCGAGCGGTTTTGGTTCGCTGAGTCGTCCTCGATAGCGCGTTCACGCTGGGCGCGCTGGTCCATGGGCGACGCCGCCAGAACCGGGGTGAGCGTCGTCAGCGACAGGGCGACCGCGACGCACAGGGTCTGGCTCAAATGTTTGATGGTCACGAAAGGGGCTCCTCCGCCTCAAGAAATCGTGAAATCCATGACGCTCCAGGGATGAGCGGTCAAGCGCGGCCGTCGCCTTGGATTGCGCCGCTGGACCTGAAGGGCGCAATTCGCTTATGTCGATCAGTTGCGATTGGAGACTGACTTGGCGGACGGCGTGATGAGTGACGAGGCGGCGACGACCTTGCGCGGCCTGACCTATCCGTCGGGGCCGCCGCCAGAGGCCGGCGCTGCGATCGAGGTCGCGCCGGGCGTGCTGTGGCTGCGTCTGCCGCTGCCGATGACGTTGAACCACATCAATGTCTACGCCTTGGCGGACGGCGACGGCTGGACCCTGGTGGACACCGGGCTGAAAACCAGCGCCTCACGCGAGGGCTGGGAGACGGCGTTTGTCGGGCCGCTGGGCGGCAAGCCGGTCAAGCGGGTCATCTGCACCCATATGCATCCCGATCATATCGGACTGGCGGGCTGGCTGTGCGCGCGGTTCGAGGCGCCGCTGCTGATGTCGCGGCTGGAATATGTGACGGCGCGGATGCTGATCGCCGACGAGGGCCGGCCGGCCCCTGACGAGGGCGCGGTCTTCTATCGCGCCGCGGGCTGGAACGAAGAGCAGATCGCCCGTTGGCGCACCGGCTATGGCGGTTTCGGCAAGGCGGTGGCGGCCATGCCTTCGGCCTATCTGCGTCTGACGGAAAACGATGTGTTGCGTATCGGCGATGACGACTGGCGCGTCGTCGTCGGCGAAGGACACAGCCCCGAGCACGTCTGCCTGTGGCGTGAGCGCGACGGCGTCCTGCTGTCCGGCGATCAGATCCTGCCGCGCATTTCCTCGAACGTCTCCGTCTGGCCGACCGAGCCCGAGGGCGATCCCCTGGGCGAATGGCTGCGCTCGCTTGAGGCGCTGAAGGCTCGGCTGCCGGGCGACCTGTTCGTCCTGCCGTCGCACGGCGAGCCCTTTTACGGCGTCACGACCCGGCTGGAGGCCCTGATCCGGGGGCATGAGACCGCATTGAAGCGGCTGGAGCGGACGCTGAAGACGCCGTCTCGCGCCGTTGACGTCTTCTCGGCCCTGTTCGCGCGCCCGGTGGGCGACGAGGTGCTGAGCATGGCGACGGGCGAGGCGATCGCACATCTGAACTATCTGGCCCGCGAGGGGCGGGCCCGACGTGACCGTGATGAGGCGGGCGTCGATTGGTGGACACTGACGGAGGCGGCGCAATGAGCGAACACATCAAGGTCGAACTGGACGGCGGCGTCCTGACGGTCGTCTTCGACCGGGCGGACAAGAAGAACGCCATCACCCAGGCCATGTACACGGCCCTGGCCGAGGCGACTGAGCGGGCCAAGGTGGACGACGCCGTGCGTGTGGTCCTGTTCCGCAGCGAGGGGGACGCCTTCTCGGCCGGCAACGACATCGCCGACTTCATCGCCCTGGGCTCTCAGAGCAGCGGCGATCTGGTCGAGATGGGTGTGTTCCGCTTTCTCAAGGCCCTGGCCGATCTGGACAAGCCGGCGGTGGCGGCGGTGCGGGGACGGGCCGTAGGCATTGGCCTGACCCTGCTGCTGCATTGCGACATGGTGGTGGTGGCCGAGGACGCCTTGCTGTCGGTTCCCTTCGTCAACCTGGCCCTGGCGCCCGAGGCGGCGTCGTCGCTGCTGTTGCCGGCGACCATCGGCCATCAGCGGGCGTTTGAGCTGTTCGCCTTGGGCGAGGCCATCGACGGCAAGACGGCCCTGGCCTGGGGCCTGGCCAACCGGGCGGTTCCGGCCGATCAGGTCGACGCCACGGCGCGCCAGTTGGCCGACAAGCTGGCCCAGCGGGCGCCCAACTCGATCCGCAAGACCAAGGCCCTGATGCGCGACGCCGAGGCTCTGTGGGGTCTGATGCAGCGCGAAGCCCAAGCCTTTGGCTCGCAGATGCGCAGCCCTGAAGCCATGGAGGCCTTCATGGCCTTCAGCCAGAAACGGGCCCCGGATTTCTCGAAAGCCGGCTGATTTCTCGCAAACGCGATTGATTCGAGGGGGCTGGGGGGCTAGGCGCCGCGCATGAACGCCGTCGCCGTCCCAGTCTCCGTCGAGTCCGCCGCCCCCGTCCGCATCGAGCGAGAACGATCGGGGGATGCGGCGGCGATCGACGCCCTGGTTCTGGCGGCCTTTGGTCCCGGTCGGTTCGCCAAGACGGCGGAGCGGCTGCGGGAGGCCGCTCAACTGGCTGTCGGCTTCACCGCCTTCGAGGGCGAGCGGCTGATCGGCTCGGTACGGCTGTGGTCGATCATGGCGGGCGAGGCGCGCTCGGTGTTTCTGGGTCCCATCGCCGTTGATGCGTCCAGCCGTCGCGGCGGGCTGGGTGCGGAACTGGTGCAGGCCTGCATCGAAGAGGCCAGGGCGACGAAACTGGATGGCGTTCTGCTGATCGGCGACCCGCCCTATTTCTCGCGCTTCGGCTTTGTGGCCGCGCCAGACGCCGTCTTCAGCGGGCCGGTGGATCGACGTCGGATCATGTGGCTGCCGATCACGGACGTGGCGCCGGTCGGTCCGGTTCATCCGGTCGCCTGAGGGCCGTTCGACCTTCCTTTGCCGGGCGACGCGCCCCATAGTTCGCTCATGACGAACCCAGAGACATCGTCGGGCCTGTCCAGCGTGGCTGAAGCCGCGCGTCAGGCGCCGGGGCGCGGGCTGCCGCCGGTGCATCTGTGGCATCCCGAGCATTGCGGCGACATCGACATCCTTATCCGCGCCGACGGAGTGTGGATGCACGAAGGCTCGCCCATCGGTCGGACGGAACTGGTGCGATTGTTCTCGACCGTGCTGAGGAAGGACGCGGACGGCTATCATCTGGTCACGCCCGTCGAGAAGCTGAAGATCAGGGTCGAGGACCTGCCGTTCCGGGCGATCACGATGCAGGCGGTTGACGGCGTGTTGCGCTTCACGACCGATGTCGGCGACGTGGTCGAGGCCGGGGCGGACCATCCGATCATTGTCGAGACCGACGCCGCGACTGGCGAACCGGCGCCGCGCGTCCATGTTCGGGCCGACCTGTGGGCGCGGATCGCGCGGCCGGTCTTCTATGAGCTGGTCGACCTGGCCGAGGCGGCGGAGGGGCGACTGTGGGTGCGGTCCGGCGGCGAGGCCTTCGTTCTGGGAGAACTGGAATGAGCTGCGACAGTCTGAGGGCGCGGCTGGAGGCCCGTCTGGACCCGGTGGAGTCCTGGAGCCCTGAGCGAACGGCCATCCGCTCGGACTACGACCTGAACCCGGGCGCGGCGCGGCCGACGCGCGAACTGCGGCCCGCGGCGGTTCTGGTGCCGATCATCATGCATGACGACGGCCCCACGGTGCTGATGACGCGGCGCTCGGACAGTCTGGCCAGCCACACCGGCCAGATCGCCTTTCCCGGCGGACGGCTGGACCCTGGCGAGACGGCGGGACAGGCGGCCCTGCGCGAAGCCTTCGAAGAGGTTTCGCTGGACCCTGGCGTGGTCGAACTGCTGGGGATGGGCGATCCCTATGAAACGGGGACGGGGTTTCTGGTCACGCCGGTGGTCGGCTGGCTGACCGCCGCGCCGTTGGTCAAGCCGTCGCCGGACGAGGTGGCCGAGGTGTTCGAGGTGCCGTGGGACTTCCTGATGGACCCGGTCAATCACCGCCGCGACTTCTATGATCCCGAAGGCGGCGCACGACGCTGGTTCTGGGCCATGCCGTTCGAGGAACGCTACATCTGGGGCGTGACGGCGGGCATTCTGAAGGGTCTGTTCGGGCGGCTGTACGGCGACGAAATCGAGCCCCTGTCGGCGGCGGCCGAGGACGCCGCGTGAGCCATCGGCTGCAAGGTCAGGACTGGCTGACGGCCTCGGCGACGCGGGCGGTCATTGCGGCGCTGGCGGCGGCAGGCGGGCCTGACTGCGCCCGCTTCGTCGGCGGCTGCGTGCGCAACGCCCTGATCGGCGCGCCCATCGACGACATCGACATCGCCACGACCTTGACGCCCGACGCCGTGGTCGCGGCGCTGAAGGCGGCGGGATTGAGATCGGTCCCGACCGGCATCGAGCACGGCACGGTGACGGCGATCTCGGAGCATCAGCCGTTTGAGATCACCAGCCTGCGCCGGGACGTCTCGACCGACGGGCGACGCGCCACGGTGGCCTTCACCACGGACTGGAGCGAGGACGCGGGGCGGCGCGATTTCAGGCTGAACGCCCTCTATGCCGATGCGGACGGCGTCATTCTGGACCCCACAGGCCAAGGTTTTGACGACGCCCTGGCGGGGCGGATCGTCTTTGTCGGCGAACCCGAGGGCCGCATCCGCGAGGACTATCTGCGTATTCTGCGCTTCTATCGGTTCTATGCCTGGTACGGGCGGGGCGCGCCCGATGCGGCGGCGGTGGCAGCCTGTGCGGCCCTGGCCGAGGGCGTCGAGCAGTTGTCGGCGGAGCGGGTGTCCAAGGAACTGCTGAAGCTGCTGGCCGCGCCCGATCCGCGTCCGGCGGTGCGGCTGATGGATGCGGCGGGGGTGCTGGGGCGGGTGCTTTCGGGACCTGCGGACCTGACGCTGTTCGAGGCGATGACGGACTTGAGCGGGGATGCGGTGCTACGACTGTCGGCCCTGCTGCCAGATGATCCGGCGCGCGTGGGCGAGATTGCGCGCGCTCTGCGCATGTCCAATGCTCAACGTGACCGGCTGATCGAGGCCGTGAGCGGCGAGGCGACGACGCGCCTGACCGACGCCCAGGCGCGGTCCATCATCTATCGCGACGGGCGTCAGGCCTTCGAGGACCGCGTCATGCGGGCCTGGGCGGCGGGCGGCGATCTTGGCGGCGCGCGGCGACTGGTGGCTCTAGCGCAGGCTTGGGCGCGGCCGTCTCTGCCGGTCGGCGGGCGTGATCTGGCGCGGCTAGGCTTGAAGCCGGGGCCGGAGACAGGGCGGGTGCTGAAGGCCTTTGAGGACGGCTGGATCGCGGACGACTTCCCTGATCACGACCACGAGGATCGGCTCAGGGCGCTTCTGCCGCCAGCGTAAAGCGGGTGACGACCGGGCGGTGGTCCGAGCCGGTCTTGCGGCCCAGCCTGCGCTCCAGCAGGGCCAGATCGGGCGAGCGCCAGACCTGGTCGATGGTCATGCCGACCGCTGCGGGCGCCGCCGAGGGCCAGGTGCCGGGCCAGCCGGGGGCGGGGATCAGACCCGTCTCGGCCTGGATCTGACGACCGATCCGGGCGCTGGACACGCTGTTGAAATCGCCCGCCGCGATGACCGGGCCGGTCATGTCGCGGCGGATGGCGGCCAGGGCCGTCGCCTGATTGATCTGGCCCCATTGGTACTGGAAGGGCCAGGGCCGGGTCAGGTGGGCGCCGATGATGTTGACGGGGCCGAGCGGGGTCTGGGCGACCGCCGCCACCGAGACCAGGCCGTCGGGCCGGTCGGCGACAGCGGTCAGGGGATAGCGCGAGGCGATGGCCGCGCGCGCCGCGCCGCTGGGCCGGTCCACGCGGGCGTTGAGGACGCGATGGGGATAGCCCGCCAGCACGCGATCCAGTTGGGCCGAGGGCGCGTCGCCGAGCTCGACCAACACCACGATGTCGGGGTCGGCCTCGGCGATGGAGCGGGTGATGGCCGCCACGTCTTTGTTCCAGGCCCACAGGTTTGCGGAATATAGGGTCAACGTCGGCGCGCCTTCGCGGGGCAGGGCGCCGCCGCGAGGGAACCATTGGGGCCAGACGGCGAGGATCAGAAGCGCGGTGACAGCCAGGCTCGCGATCATGGCTGGCCGCAGCCGCAACAGGGCGTAAATCAGGCTCAGAACCAGGGTCGCGGCCAAGGCCGGGGCTGGGAACTGGGCCAGAATATCGGTCCAGCGGTGGCCGATGCGGGACAGCGCCGCCAAGGCGACGGCGGCGGGCGCGGCCAGTAGGCCCAGCGCCGCCAGGTGGATCGCGGCCTTCAAGGGTGAGATCAAACGGACGTCCTCGCGGAGCAAACGCGGCGGACCGCGCTCTTGGCCTATCCGACCGGAGCGGCGCGTGTCGAGGGCTGCGTGCTCGACGGGGAACCTCACGCACAATCTGGCGGGCCAATGCCGGGGATTTACCGGGTTTGACGTGCGCTGCGTCCCTTCAACGCGCCGGGGCGGCGAGGCTGAGCAGACTGGTCCTCCAATCTTTGGAGATCATTCGATGAGCGACGACGCCAGCGCGCGGCTGGGCCTGCCCTATCTGGCCGCCGGACAACTGCAGAAACACGTAACCTTGAACGAGGCGCTGACGCGTCTGGACGCCCTGACCCAGACGGCGGTGGTCAGCCGCACGGTGACGGCCCAACCCGCCGCGCCCGCAGACGGCGCGCTCTACATCCTGCCATCCGACCCGACCGGCGCGGACTGGGGCGGGCGACCGGCGGGCAGCCTGATGCGCGCCGAGGCCGGGGGTTGGATCGTGGTCCCGGCGCCGGACGGTCTGCTGGCCGTCGTGCTGGACAGCGAGGAGGTTCTGGTTTGCCGCGCCGGGGTCTGGGCGTCGGTCTCCGCCGGGGCGGTCGAGCCAGTGACCGTGTTGCAGAACCTGACCCGTCTGGGCGTGAACACGGAGGCGGACGCGACCAACATCGTGGCCGCGCGCCTGAACAAGGCGCTGTGGACGGCGCTGGAGAGCGAGAGCGGCGGGGACGGCGACCTGCGCTTCACCTTCAATAAGCAGGGGGCGAGCGATGTCCTGTCCCTGCTGTTCCAGAGCGGCTGGGGCGGCCGGGCCGAACTGGGTCTGGTCGGCGACGACGACCTTAGGCTCAAGGTCAGCGCCGACGGCGGAACCTGGCACGACGCCTTCTCGGTGGATCGCACGAGCGGGCGGCTGTGGTTTTCTCAGGGGGCGACGCGACGTGAGACCACGGTGCTGACCTCTGGCGGCAGTTGGACCCCGCCCGCCTGGGCGCGCTGGATCGAGGCGATCTGCGTCGGCGGCGGCGGCGGCGGGGGCGCTGGCGCGGCCGGGACCCCTGGAACCACGCGCTTCGGCGGCGGGGGCGGCGGTGCCGGCGGCGTCGTTTCGGGGCTGTGGCCGGTCAACGGCTTTTCAGGCGCCTTGACCGTGGTGGTCGGGGCGGGCGGGAGCGGCGGCGGCGCTGGAGCGAATTCCACGGTCTCTGCCGGGAGCGTTCTGTTGCTGACCGGCGAGGGCGGCAGGGCTGGGGCGACGGGCAACGCCGCCTCGGGCCTGGGCGGGGC
>NZ_JACARP010000100.1:0-4253 GCF_013386595.1 Brevundimonas sp. P7753
CACCCCCATCCCCGACCCTTCCCCCTCGAGGGGAAGGGAGAAGGCCGACTTGCCGCCAGTCGGGCCGCGCGATACGCCTGATGAAAATCAAGGAGACGCCCATGACCGCCCTCGACGTCAACGCCGTGCTTCAGGGCCTGCCCGACTGGCGCCGCGCCGACGACCCGCGCCCGGCCATCGCCCGCAGCTTGCGCTTCAAGGACTTCAACGCCGCCTTCGGCTTCATGACCCGCGTCGCCCTGCTGGCCGACAAGGCCGACCACCATCCCGAATGGTCGAACGTCTACAACCGCGTCGAGGTCCTGCTGACCACGCACGACGCGGGCGGCGTGACCGAGAAGGACGTCGCCATGGCCCGCTTCATCGACGACGCCGTCAAGGGCCTGGTGGAATGAGCGGCCCCCGTTCGGGCCGCGTTTCCGGCAAGACCGCCCTCATCACCGGGGCGGCGGGCGGTCTGGGCCAGGCCATGGCGCGGATGCTGGTCAAGGAAGGCGCCAAGGTCGCCGTCTCCGACCTGGATCTGAACGGCGCCAAGGCTCTGGCCGACGCCATCAATGCCGAGCATCCCGGCGCCGCCTTCGCCTATGAGCACGACGTGACGCGCGAGGACGACTGGGTCCGCGTCGTCGCCGCCGCCGCCGAGGACATGGGCGGCCTGTCGATCCTGGTGAACAACGCCGGCATCGGCGGCGGGCTGGTCTGGGCCGAACAGGACACGCTGGAGCGTTGGCGGCGGCTTCAGGCGGTCAATCTGGAGTCGGTCATGCTGGGCTGCAAGCACGCCATGCCGCTCTTGCGGGCCTCCGGCGCGGGCTCCATCGTCAACATCTCTTCCATCGCCGGACTGGTCGCGGCGCCCGGCATGGGCGCCTACAACGCCACCAAGGCGGCGGTCTGGCTCTACACCAAGACGGTGGCGCTGGAGGCCGCTCAGGCCGGCTGGAACGTGCGCGCCAACTCGGTCCACCCGGTCTTCATCAAGACGCCGATCCTCGATCCCTTCGTCGCCATGGCCGGCGGCGACGAGAGCACCGCCCACGCCAAGCTGGCGCGCGGCATCCCCCTGAAGCGCATCGGCGAGCCCGACGACGTGGCCTACTGCGTCCTGTATCTGGCCTCTGACGAGTCCAAGTTCGTCACCGGCGCCGAGTTCAAGATCGACGGGGGAATGACGGCGCAGTGAGCGAGAGGTGGGGCCGCATTACCATCCCTTCTCCCATCGGGAGAAGGTGGCACGAAGGGTCGGATGAGGGGCGTTCAGCAGCCTTCGGCGTGAGTCGCCGCGCTACGGCTGACGGCTGACGCCGAATGACGCCTCAGCCCCTCACCCTTTCGCCTGCCCAATCGCTACGCTCTTGGAGGCTCAAGCCCTCTCCCGCCGGGAGAGGGAGGGAACTGCCCTAAAGGAAAACGCCCCGGCCTTTCGACCGGGGCGTTCTCATGTTCAGGCCTCGCCGCCGTCGCGCAGGCGTTTCAGGTCCGGCGGGGTCGCCTCGTCCGTCAGCAGGGCGATGGCTTCCTCGATGGTGACGATGGTCTGGGCCTGGCTGCCCAGGCGGCGTATGGCGACCTTGCCCTCCTCGGCCTCCTTGCGGCCGACGACGGCGATGGCGGGCACCTTGCCGACCGAGTGTTCGCGGATCTTGTAGTTGATCTTCTCGTTGCGCAGGTCGGTCTCGACCCGCAGAGCAGCCGCCCGGAACTTGGCGGCGACCTCCTCGGCGTAACCGTCGGCGTCCGAGGTGATGGTCGCCACCACGGCCTGGGTCGGCGCCAGCCACAGCGGGAAGGCCCCGGCGTAGTTCTCGATCATGATGCCGATGAAGCGCTCGAACGACCCCAGGATCGCGCGGTGCAGCATGACCGGGCGGTGCTTCTGGCCGTCCTCGGCGATATAGGTCGCGTCCAGGCGGTCGGGCAGGACATAGTCCAGCTGGATCGTGCCGCAGGTCCATTCGCGGCCGATGGCGTCCTTGACGATGAAGTCCAGCTTGGGCGCGTAGAAGGCGCCGTCGCCCTCGGCGATCACCACCTCGACCCCGGCGTGGCGGGCGGCTTCGGCCATCTGGGCCTCGGCCTTGTCCCAGAACTCGTCCGAACCGGCGCGCACCTCGGGACGGGTGGCCAGGTTGATATAGGCCGTCTCCATGCCGAGGTCGGCGTGGACCGACTGGGCCAGCTTGATGAACTCGGCCGTCTCGTCGACGATCTGGTCTTCGCGGCAGAAGATGTGGGCGTCGTCCTGGGTGAAGCCGCGCACGCGCATCAGGCCGTGCAGCGAACCGGACGGCTCATAACGGTGGCAGGCGCCGAACTCGGCCATGCGCAGCGGAAGTTCGCGATAGGACCGCTGGCCCTGATCGAAGATCTGCACGTGGCCGGGGCAGTTCATCGGCTTCAAGGACAGGGTCTCGCCCTCCACCGTCTCGCAGACGAACATGTTGGGACGATACTTCTCCCAGTGGCCCGAGGCCTCCCAGAACTTGCGGTCCAGAACCTGCGGCGTTTTGACCTCGACGTATCCGGCGGCGTCCAGACGGCGGCGCATATAGGCCTCCAGCACGCGCCACAGGACCCAGCCCTTGGGGTGCCAGAAGACCATGCCGCGGCCCTCTTCCTGCATGTGGAAGAGCTCCATGGCGCGGCCCAGCTTGCGGTGATCGCGCTTCTCGGCCTCTTCGATGCGCAGCAGATAGGCGTCCAGGTCCTCCTTGGTCGCCCAGGCGGTGCCGTAGATGCGCTGCAGCTGGGCGCGGCTGGAATCACCGCGCCAGTAGGCGCCGGCCAGCTTGGTCAGCTTGAAGGCCTTGCCGACGAACTTGGTGGTCGGGAAGTGCGGCCCCCGGCACAGGTCGGCCCATTCGCCCTGCTTGTAGACGGTGATGGTCTCCGTGCCCGGCAGGTCGCGGATCAGCTCGGCCTTGTAGGTCTCGCCCACCGACTCGAAATGCTTGATCGCCGTGTCGCGGTCCCAGACCTGACGCTCCAGCGGGGCGCCCCGGTCGATGATCTCGCCCATCTTCTTTTCGATCTTGGCGAAGTCGTCGGTCGAGAAGGGCTCGTCGCGGGCGAAGTCGTAATAGAAGCCGTCCTCGATGGCCGGGCCGATCGTGACCTGGGTGCCGGGGAAGAGCTCCTGCACCGCCTGGGCCAGGACGTGGGCGGCGTCGTGGCGGATGGTCTCCAGCGCCTCGGGATCGTCGCGCATCAAGAGGCGGAAGTCGCCGTCGCCGTCGATGACGCGGTCCAGGTCGCGCTGCTCGCCGTTCCAGACGACCAGGGCCGCCTTCTTGGCCAGCGAGGGCGAGATGGCCGCAGCCACGTCGCGACCCGTCGAGCCGGCCGGATACTGACGCACGGCGCCGTCGGGGAATTTCAGTTCGATCATGACGGTCGTTCTTTTTCGATCTTGGCGGGCGGCACGGGATCATAGCCCGAACCGCCGAAGGGATGGCATTTACAGAGACGGCGCACGGTGAGCCATCCCCCCCGAACCGGACCGTGCTGGAGCAGGGCGTCGCGCCCATAGTCCGAACAGGTCGGCAGAAACCGGCACGACTGGCCGAAGAAGGGGGACAGCGTCACCTTATAGCCCCGGTGGGCCGCGCGGACGCTGCGTTCGTAGAGAGACATCTGTCCCTTCGCCGGGGGCTCTGTTTCGGGTTCGACGTGCTTATCCCTCTTCATCGCAGGGGGATCAACCGGACGACGCCTCAGGCCGCGCCGGCGAGACGAGTTCGCGTATCGCTGTGGTGCTTTTCCAGCGCTTGATTCACCGCGTCCAGCGTGGCCTCCAGCGCCACCATGGTCGAGGCGTGACGCGCCGGATAGTCGGCGACCTGCTTGAGCACCCGCAGGCCCTCGAAGCGGCCATCGGGGCCGTCACCGCCGGATTTCAGCATGGCCAGCATGGCGTCTCTGGCCTCAAGGATCTCCGACGCCGAGGCGCCGAGGATGCTCTCGCCCACCACGCCCGCCGCCGCCTGACCCAAGGCGCAGGCCTTCACCGCCTGGGCGAAGTCGCGGATGCGGCCTTCATCGTCCAGCGTCACGTCCACGATGGCCTTGGACCCGCACAGCTTGGCGACGCGCTCGGCGCTGCCTTGCGGCGCAGCCAGCCGCCCGCTGTGCGGCAGGTTGGCCGCCAGCGACAGAATGCGCGCACTGTAGAGATCGTCGATCATGGGATGAAGATAGGGCTTCTCGTGCTGAAGGTGAAGCCGCCGCCTCTCCCTCCCACCTGGGGGAGG
>NZ_JACARP010000101.1:0-10232 GCF_013386595.1 Brevundimonas sp. P7753
CGCCCGCCGTCCCCCGGCTCCAGCCCGCTCCGCCCCTGGCGGTCACCGAGTCGGCGCCCAGCCGGCCCGCGCCGGCCTTGCCCGCGCGCCGGCCCGCCAAGGACAAGGACGAAGAGGAGGCCGCCGCCGGCGGTCCGCCCTCGGCGCCGGCCCCCCGCATGACCATGCCCGCCCCAGGCGGCGCCCCGGCGCCGGCTGCGGGCGGCGTCACCGACGCCTGGCGGTTCGCGCCCGAGGGTCAGAGCGGCCGCAACGCCCGCGCCCTGCGCCTGTCGCCCAGCGGCTGCCCCTCGACCGGCGTCCTCACCCAGGGCGAACGCGACATCTGCGACGAGCGCTTCAACGCCCGCGCCGCCGAGGGCGCCCAACGTCCCATCACCGGCAGCGGCAACGCCGCACGCGACGCCCGCTTCGCCCGCGAAGGCGCCCGCGAGATGCAGCGCTACGAAGCCCAGCGCCGCCCCTTGTCAGGCGGCGTCGGCGTGGTCGGCGCAGTGGACTGCCCCGGCTCGAACTTCGGCAACGGCTGTGCAGGGTCCCATCTGGACTCATCGTTGCAGATGGACTCAGCCCGCAACGTTCAGACCCGTCGCGACGGCCCGCCGGCCTCTGGACGCCCGGCTACGCCCGGCGCCGCCGCGCCTCGCGAGCCGCAATAGAAAAAGGGCGGCGCTGTCGCCAGCGCCGCCCCCTTCAGTCTTCAGTTCCGAAACGGATCAGTCGTCCGACTTTTCCAGTTCCAGCGCCAGGTCGGCCGGCAGCGGCTCGATGGCGTCTTCGCGGGCCTGCGTCAGCTCCGCGTCGCGCTGGTTCGCCAGCTTCTGCAGCGAGCGCAGATAGGCGCCCGTGCCCGCCGGGATCAGACGGCCGACGATGACGTTTTCCTTCAGGCCTTCCAGCATGTCCTTCTTGCCGTGGACCGAGGCGTCGGTGAGGACGCGGGTGGTCTCCTGGAAGGACGCCGCCGAGATGAAGCTGCGGGTCTGCAGCGACGCCTTGGTGATGCCCAGCAGGACGGGCTGCGTGGTGGCCAGACGACCGCCGCGCTTCTCGACCTTGGCGTTTTCCAGAACGGCTTCGGCCACTTCGACGGTGTCGCCGCGGATCAGGGTGGTTTCACCCGAATCCAGGACTTCGACCTTCTGCAGCATCTGACGGACGATGACTTCGATGTGCTTGTCGTTGATCGGCACGCCTTGCAGTCGGTAAACCTCCTGCACTTCGTTCACCAGATACTCGGCCAGCGCTTCGACGCCCTGGATACGCAGCAGGTCGTGCGGGTCCGGGTTGCCGTCGATGATGTAGTCGCCCTTCTGGATCAGATCGCCGTCGTGGACGGAGATGTGCTTGCCCTTCGGGATCAGGAACTCGACCGCCTCGCCCTGCTCGCCGTCGGCGTTGACCTCCGGCGTGATCTTGATGCGGCGCTTGTTCTTGTAGTCGCGACCGAACTCAACGCGGCCATCCATTTCGGCGATGACGGCGCAGTCCTTCGGACGGCGGGCTTCGAACAGCTCGGCGACGCGCGGCAGACCGCCGGTGATGTCGCGGGTCTTGGCGCCTTCGGTCGGAACACGGGCGATGATCTCGCCGGGCTTGACCTCGTCGCCGTTGGACACGGACAGAACGGCGCCCACGGGCAGCAGGTAACGGGCGTCAGAGCCCGAAGCCAGCTTGGCGTAGGTATCGCCCAGGGTCACGCCCATGGCCGGACGCAGGTCCGAACCGCGGGGGCTGGCGCGCCAGTCGGAAACCACGCGCTGGGCGATGCCCGTCGCTTCGTCGGTTTCTTCGCGGACCGACAGGCCCTCGACCAGGTCTTCGAAGCGGATCACGCCGCCGACTTCCGTCAGGATCGGGGTGGTGTAGGGGTCCCACTCCGCCAGACGTTGGCCCTTGGCGACATCGGCGCCTTCCTTGACGCGCAGACGGGCGCCGTACGGGACCTTGTGGGTCTCGCGGTCCTTGCCGTCGACGACGATGGTGACGACGACGTTGCGGCTCATGGCCACCAGGTCGCCGTGCGCCGCCGTAACGGTCGGGCCGACGATCTTGGCCTTACCGGCGTTGGTCGCCTCGTAGAACGAGGTTTCCGCCACCTGGGCCGTACCGCCGATGTGGAAGGTACGCATCGTCAGCTGGGTGCCCGGCTCGCCGATCGACTGGGCGGCGATGACGCCGACCGCTTCGCCGATGTTGACGTTGGTGCCGCGCGCCAGGTCACGACCGTAGCACATGCCGCAGATGCCGGCTTCGGCCTCACAGGTCAGGGCCGAACGGACCTTGATCGACTGGACGCCGGCAGCGTCGATGACTTCGATCTCTTCTTCCTGCAGGTAGGTGTCCGCAGGGAACAGGATCTTGTCGCCGCCCGGCTCCTTGATGTCCTCGGCCGCATAGCGACCCAGGACCCGTTGGCCCAGCGAGACCAGCACGTCGCCGCCTTCGACCACGGCGCGCAGGGTGATGCCGCGCGTCGAGCCGCAGTCTTCCTCGGTGACGATGGAGTCCTGCGCCACGTCCACCAGACGACGGGTCAGATAACCCGAGTTGGCGGTCTTCAGCGCGGTGTCGGCCAGACCCTTACGGGCGCCGTGGGTGGAGTTGAAGTATTCAAGGACGGTCAGACCTTCCTTGAAGTTCGAGATGATCGGCGTCTCGATGATCTCGCCCGAGGGCTTGGCCATCAGGCCGCGCATCCCACCCAGCTGCTTCATCTGCGCCTGCGAACCACGGGCGCCGGAGTTGGCCATCATGAAGACGGAGTTGATGTCCGGCTCCTGACCCTTGATCAGGACGCGAGGCTGAGCGATCTCGCCCATCATCTCGTCAGCGATCTTGTCCGTGGCCTTGGCCCAGGCGTCGACGACCTTGTTGTACTTCTCACCCTTGGTGATCAGGCCGTCGGCGTACTGTTGCTCGTACTCTTCCACCTGGGTGCGCGTTTCCGCGACCATCTGGGCTTTCTTGGCGGGAATGACGATGTCGTCCTTGCCCACGGAAATGCCGGCCTTGGCGGCTTCACGGAAGCCCAGCTGCATCATCTGGTCGGCGAAGATGACCGTCGCCTTCTGACCGCAGTGGCGATAGACCTGATCGATCAGGTTACCGATTTCCTTCTTGGTCAGGTTCTTGTCGAGCAGGCTGTAGCCGATGTTGGCGTTGTGCGGCAGCAGCGCACCCAGCTTCATCCGGCCAGGGGTCGTGTCGATGACCTTGGTGACGATCTCGCCGGCCGCGTTCATCTCGGTCCAGCGCGCCTTGATCTTGGTGTGCAGGCCGACGACCTGGGCGTCCAGGGCGGCGTCGATTTCACCCATGTTGGCGAACAGCTTGCCTTCGCCCGGCTGGTTTTCCTTGACCAGCGACAGGTAGTACAGGCCCAGGACGATGTCCTGCGACGGCACGATGATCGGCTTGCCGTTGGCGGGCGACAGGATGTTGTTCGTCGACATCATCAGGACGCGCGCTTCGAGTTGCGCTTCCAGCGACAGCGGGACGTGAACAGCCATCTGGTCGCCGTCGAAGTCGGCGTTGAACGCGGTACAGACCAGCGGGTGCAGGCGGATGGCCTTGCCCTCGATCAGCTTCGGCTCGAACGCCTGGATGCCCAGACGGTGAAGCGTCGGCGCGCGGTTCAGCATGACCGGGTGTTCCCGGATCACTTCTTCCAGGATGTCCCAGACCTGCGGCTGCTCGCGCTCGACCATGCGCTTGGACTGCTTGACGGTGCCCGACAGGCCCTTGGCGTCCAGACGCGCATAGATGAAGGGCTTGAACAGCTCCAACGCCATCTTCTTCGGCAGGCCGCACTCGTGCAGCTTCAGCTCGGGGCCCACGGTGATGACCGAACGGCCCGAGTAGTCGACGCGCTTGCCCAGAAGGTTCTGACGGAAGCGGCCCTGCTTGCCCTTCAGCATGTCGGCCAGCGACTTCAGCGGACGCTTGTTGGCGCCCGTGATCACGCGACCACGACGACCGTTGTCGAACAGGGCGTCGACCGACTCTTGCAGCATCCGCTTTTCGTTACGGATGATGATGTCGGGCGCGCGCAGCTCGATCAGGCGCTTCAGGCGGTTGTTACGGTTGATGACCCGGCGATACAGGTCGTTCAGGTCCGACGTCGCGAAGCGGCCGCCGTCCAGCGGCACCAGAGGACGCAGTTCCGGCGGGATGACCGGCACGATGGTCAGGATCATCCACTCGGGCTTGTTGCCCGACTCGAGGAAGGCCTCGATCAGCTTCAGGCGCTTGGACGCCTTCTTGGCCTTCATTTCCGAAGGGCTGTCAGCCAGCTCGCCGCGGTGGCGTTCGGCTTCGGCGTGCAGGTCGATGCCCATCAGCAGGTTGCGGACGGCCTCGGCGCCGATTTCAGCCGTGAAGCCGTCGTCGCCGTATTCTTCCTGATAGCGATAGAACTCGTCTTCCGTCAGCAGCTGGTTCTGCTTCAGCGGGGTCAGGCCCGGCTCGGTGACGATATAGTTTTCGAAGTAGAGGACGCGTTCCACGTCCTTCAGCGCCATGTCCAGCATCAGCGAGATGCGCGACGGCAGCGACTTCAGGAACCAGATGTGGGCGACCGGGGCGGCCAGGTCGATGTGACCCATGCGCTCGCGGCGAACGCGGGCCAGCGTGACTTCAACGCCGCACTTCTCGCAGATGATGCCCTTGTACTTCATGCGCTTGTACTTGCCGCACAGGCATTCGTAGTCCTTGGTCGGGCCAAAGATACGGGCGCAGAACAGGCCGTCACGCTCGGGCTTGAACGTCCGGTAGTTGATGGTTTCCGGCTTCTTGATCTCGCCGAACGACCACGAACGGATCTTCTCCGGCGAGGCCAGGGCGATCTTGATCTGGTCGAAGGTCGGCGTGACCGGGACCGGGTTGAAGATGTTCAGGACTTCCTGGTTCATCTTTTTTCCTTCTGCGGGAATGCCCCGCGAAAATTCATTCAGAGAGGAGAGGCGGTCGGACCGCCCTCCCCCGCCAGGCGGGAGAGGGCTTCAGTTTCCGATCAGCTGTTCTCCAGCTCCACGTTCAGGCCCAGCGAGCGCATTTCCTTGATGAGCACGTTGAAGCTCTCGGGAATGCCGGCCTCGAAGCTGTCGTCGCCGCGGACGATGGCCTCGTAGACCTTGGTGCGGCCGGCCACGTCGTCGGACTTCACCGTCAGCATTTCCTGCAGGGTGTAGGCGGCGCCGTAAGCTTCCAGAGCCCAGACCTCCATTTCCCCGAAGCGCTGTCCGCCGAACTGCGCCTTACCGCCCAGCGGCTGCTGGGTGACGAGCGAGTACGGGCCGATGGAGCGGGCGTGGATCTTGTCGTCGACCAGGTGGTGCAGCTTCAGCATGTAGACGTAGCCGACCGTGACCGGACGCTTGAACTGCTCGCCCGTCTGACCGTCGAACAGGATCGACTGGCCCGAACGATCCAGACCGGCCGATTCCAGCAGGTCCTCGATGTCCGAGATGTGCGCGCCGTCGAAGACCGGGGTCGCGAAGGGCACGCCCTTGGCCAGGTTCTGCGCCAGCTCGATCAGGTCTTCGTCCGATTCCGGCAGCGGGGTGTCGGCGCCGTAGATTTCGGTCAGACGCGACACCAGGGCGTCGCGCATGCCGCCGTCCATCCACTGCTCCAGCAGACCCGTGATCTGCTTGCCGAGGCCGGCCGAGGCCCACCCCAGGTGGGTTTCGAAGATCTGACCGATGTTCATGCGCGAAGGCACGCCCAGCGGGTTCAGAACGATGTCGACGTGGGTGCCGTCGTCCAGGTGCGGCATGTCCTCGATCGGCAGGATCTTGGAGATGACGCCCTTGTTTCCGTGACGGCCGGCCATCTTGTCGCCCGGCTGAAGCTTGCGCTTCACGGCCACGAAGACCTTGACCATCTTCATGACGCCCGGCGGCAGTTCGTCGCCGCGCTGCAGCTTCTCGACCTTGTCTTCGAAGCGACGGTCGAGCGCCTTACGGGCGTCCTCGAACTGCTTCTTCATGGCCTCGAGCTCGCCCATCGCCTTCTCGTCGTCGAGGGCGATCTGCCACCACAGGCCCTTGGACACTTCAGCCAGCTTCTCTTCGGTCACTTCGCCGCGTCCCATGCCCTTCGGGCCCGAGACGGCGTCCTTGCCGAGCAGCAGCGGCTTCAGGCGGCCATAGACGTTGCGCTCAAGGATCTTGAGCTCATCGTCACGGTCCTTGCCGAGGCGTTCGATTTCAGCGCGTTCGATGGCCACGGCGCGCTCGTCCTTGTCGACGCCGTGACGGTTGAAGACGCGCACGTCGACGACCGTGCCGGCGACGCCGGGCGGCAGACGCAGGCTGGTGTCGCGCACGTCCGAAGCCTTCTCGCCGAAGATGGCGCGCAGCAGCTTCTCTTCCGGCGTCATCGGGCTTTCGCCCTTCGGCGTGACCTTGCCGCACAGGATGTCGCCCGGCTGGACTTCGGCGCCGATGGCCACGATGCCCGCTTCGTCGAGGTTGCGCAGGGCTTCCTCGCCGACGTTGGGGATGTCGCGGGTGATTTCTTCCGGGCCCAACTTCGTATCACGCGCCATCACTTCGAACTCTTCGAGGTGGATGGAGGTGAAGATGTCGTCGCGCACGATGCGCTCGGAGATCAGGATGGAGTCTTCGAAGTTGTAGCCGTTCCAGGGCATGTAGGCGACCAGGACGTTACGGCCCAGAGCCAGTTCGCCCAGGTCTGTCGACGGGCCGTCGGCGATCACGTCGCCGGCCTTCACTTCATCGCCCACGCGCACGATCGGGCGCTGGTTGATGCAGGTCGACTGGTTCGAGCGCTGGAACTTCGACAGGCGATAGATGTCGACGCCCGAACGACCCGCGTCCACGTCGCCGGTGGCGCGCAGAACGATACGGGTGCCGTCGATCTGCTCGACCACGCCGTCACGACGGGCGATCACGACCGCGCCGGAGTCCACGGCCACGACCGCTTCCATGCCGGTGCCGACCAGCGGCGCGTCCGACTGCACCAGAGGCACGGCCTGACGTTGCATGTTCGCGCCCATCAGTGCGCGGTTGGCGTCATCGTTTTCCAGGAAGGGGATCAGGGCCGCAGCGACCGAAACGACCTGCTTCGGCGACACGTCCATCATGTCGACGTCGGCCTTGGTCAGCAGCTGGGATTCGCCGTTGATCCGGCCGGGGACCAGGTCCTCGACGATCTCGCCGTTTTTCAGTTCGATGTTGGACTGGGCGATAACGTGCTTCGCCTCTTCCATGGCCGAGATGTAGACCACCTCGTCCGTGGCCTTGCCGTCCTTCACGCGACGATAGGGGCTCTCGATGAAGCCGTACTTGTTGACGCGCGCGTGGGTGGCCAGCGAGTTGATCAGACCGATGTTCGGGCCTTCCGGCGTTTCGATCGGGCAGATGCGGCCATAGTGGGTCGGGTGAACGTCGCGGACTTCAAAGCCGGCGCGCTCACGGGTCAGACCGCCCGGGCCAAGCGCCGAAAGGCGACGCTTGTGGGTGATCTCCGACAGCGGGTTGGTCTGGTCCATGAACTGCGACAGCTGCGACGAGCCGAAGAATTCACGCACCGCAGCCGCGGCCGGTTTGGCGTTGATCAGGTCGTGCGGCATGACCGTGTCGATATCGACCGAGCTCATGCGCTCCTTGATGGCGCGCTCCATACGCAGCAGACCGACGCGGTACTGGTTTTCCAGCAGCTCGCCGACCGAACGCACGCGACGGTTGCCCAGGTTGTCGATGTCGTCGATCTCGCCGCGGCCGTCCTTCAGGCCGACCAGGATCTGCAGCACCTTCAGCACGTCGTCCTTTTGCAGGACGCGGATTTCGTCGGAAACCTCGGGGGTCTCCAGACGCATGTTCATCTTGACCCGGCCCACAGCCGACAGGTCGTAGCGTTCGCTGTCGAAGAACAGCGAGTTGAACATGGCTTCGGCGGCTTCCGGGGTCGGCGGCTCGCCCGGACGCATGACGCGATAGATGTCGAACAGGGCGTCTTCACGACCCGTGTTCTTGTCCACGCGCAGGGTGTTGCGCATGTAGGCGCCGACCGTGACGTGGTCGATGTCCAGCACGTCGATGGTGGTGAAGCCGTGCTCTTCCAGCAGGGCGATCGATTCCGCGTCCAGCTCGTCGCCGGCCTCGGCGTAGATCTCGCCGGTCTCATAGTTGACGGCGTCGGCGGCCAGATACTTGGTCAGCAGGGCGTCAGCCGCCAGCGACAGCGAAGTCAGACCGCCGTCGGCAAGCTTCTTGGCGGCGCGGGCGCTGATCTTCTGACCGGCCTGGGCGACCACTTCGCCGGTGTCGGCGTCGACCAGGTCGAACTCCGGCTTCACGCCGCGCCAGCGTTCCGGCTTGTAGGGCGTGACCCAGCCTTCGCCGCGCTTCTCGTAGGGCACGGTCTCGTAGAAGGTCTTGAGGATTTCCTCGCCGTCCATGCCCAGGGCCAGCAGGAAGCTGGTGGCCGGCAGTTTGCGGCGACGGTCGATACGGACGAAGACCACGTCCTTGGCGTCGAACTCGAAGTCCAGCCACGAGCCGCGGTAGGGAATGACGCGGGCGGCGAACAGCAGCTTGCCCGACGAGTGGGTCTTGCCCTTGTCGTGGTCGAAGAAGACGCCCGGCGAACGGTGCATCTGCGAGACGATCACGCGCTCGGTGCCGTTGACGATGAAGGTGCCCTTGTCCGTCATGAGCGGAATGTCGCCCATGTAGACGTCCTGCTCCTTGATGTCCTTGACCGAACGGGCGCCCGTTTCTTCCTCGGTCTCAAAGACGATCAGGCGCAGCTTGACCTTCAGCGGCGCGGCATAGGTCATGTCGCGCTGGATGCATTCTTCGACGTCGTACTTGGGGTCCTCGAACTCGTAGGACACGTACTCCAGGACGGCGCGCTCGTTGAAGTCCTTGATCGGGAAGACCGACTTGAAGACCGCCTCGATGCCCTGGTCCTTGCGAACGCCGCTGCGCACTTCGCGCTGCAGGAACTGCTCGTAGGAAGCGCGCTGAACCTCGATCAGGTTCGGCATCTTCACCGCTTCGGGGATACGCCCGAACGAGTGACGAATGCGCTTCTTTCCGGTGAACGAGGTGGCGGAGGCGATCTTACCCAGGGCGAGACCGTCAGTGGAGTTTGCCATTCTGTTTTCCCAATCGCGAGCCGATAAGGGCCCGACGTCAATGCAGCAGCCACGGCCCGCCATTCGGCGATCCGTGACCGTAAGTTCTCTCGGCGCCCACCCTCGATCCGCTGCGGGATCAGGGCGCCTGAAATATGCTCGCCCCTTGGGAAAGGGACGACGCCTGCGCACCGGTCGGAGGGCGACAAACCGGGCCTCGGCGCTTTCGCGCGGGATTCATGGAATCTGCGGAGCGGCATATATACGCCGATCTCCGGCGAAATAAAGGCCCCGCACCTCTTTCTCCCTCCCCGTCCGGGGAGGGTGGTCGCGCAGCGACCGGGTGGGGGCGGCCAGGCGAAACCTCCCCACCTTTTTCTCCCGTCATCCCGGGGCGGCGCAGCCGAACCCGGGACCCAGACGGCGGACATAGGCGCCGTCCCGCCAGGATCAAACGCCTGGGTCCCGGCTCTCCGCTCCGCTGCGGCCGGGATGACGGCGTGTTGAGGCCCTCATCGACACCGCCACGCCTTGTGATAAGCCTAACCGTTATGAACCGCATCATTCTGCCCGCGCTCGCCGCATCCGCCCTCGCCCTGACCCTGTCGGCCTGCGCCTCCGCGCCCGCCACGACGGCCCAGGTCGTCCCGCAAGGTCCCGCCACCCAGGAGAACTGGGAGGTCGGCCAGACCGCCTATCTGATGTGGAACGGCCAGCGCAGCGGCTGGACCACCACCCCTTCGGGCCTGCAGTACCGCCGCGTCGGCAAGGCCAACCGCAACGGCGTCCAGCCGGTCGCTACTGACACCGTTAAGGTCCACTATCGCGGCACCTTCATCGACGGCCGCGAGTTCGACAGCTCCTATTCGCGCAACGAACCGACCAGCTTCCCCCTGAACCGCGTCATCAAGGGCTGGACCGAAGGCGTCGCCCTGATGCGCACCGGCGAGACCTATGAGTTCGTCATCCCCGCCGACCTCGCCTACGGCTCCCGCTGGATGGGCACGGAAATCCCCGCCAACTCCACCCTGCGCTTCACCGTCGAACTGCTGGAAGTGAACCCGGCCGCATAAATCTTCTCCCTTCCCCCTCGAGTGGGGAAGGGCCGGGGATGGGGGTGAGG
>NZ_JACARP010000102.1:0-17895 GCF_013386595.1 Brevundimonas sp. P7753
GCCCTGTTCGAACAGGGCGAGGCGATGAACCAGGCCCGCTTTGACGAGCTGCTGGCCGAGCTGGAGGCGCGCCGCCCCGAACTGGAGGCCGTGCCCGAGGACGACCCCCGCGCGGCGCAGGCGCGCGCCTTGCAGGCCCGCGCCAACGAGCTGGAACGGCGCGCCGCCGTGGGCCACGGCCAGATGGACGAGGTCAACACCCTGCTGACGCCTCTGATGGGGCGCAAGGGGGCGTGAGGTCGCGCGCTCAGGCCGCCCGAAGGGCGTAGCGCACAAACAAAGCAGGGGCTGGCGCCGGTAATCAGCAACACTATATGGTGCGGATAACACGTCCGAGGAACTGCCATGACCGACGCCGCCCCCGCCCTGAAAACCCTGAAGATCGACTTCGTCTCGGACGTGGTCTGCCCCTGGTGCGTGGTGGGGCTGGGCGGGCTGACGACGGCCCTGGAGACGCTGAAGGGCGAGGGCGTCGCGGCGGACATCACCTTCCAGCCGTTCGAGCTGAACCCGCAGATGGCGCCCGAGGGCGAGAACATCGTCGNNTCCGCGAACGCGCCGCCGAGGTCGGCTTCGACATGCGGATGGGCGACGACAGCCGCATCTGGAACACCTTTGACGCCCACCGCCTGCTGCATTGGGCCCATGAGACGGCGCTCGCCAAAGGACCAAAGGATGCGCAGGAGGCGCTGAAGCGCGCCCTGTTCACCGCCCACTTCACCGAGAACCGCAACCTGACCGACGCCGGGGTCCTGACCCAGGCCGCCGAGGCCGCCGGGCTGGACCGGGCCGAGGCGGGCGAGGTCCTGGCCTCTGGGCGCTATGCGCCGGAGGTGCGCGCCGCCGAGGACCTGTGGCGGGCGCGGGGGATTACGTCGGTGCCGGCGGTGGTGGTCGAGGGGAAATACCTGATCAGCGGGGGGCAGCCGGCAGCGGCCTTTGAAGAGGCGCTGCGGAAGATTGCGGGGGAGAACTAAAGCCCTTCTCCCCTTGCGGGAGAAGGTGGGCGCCGGAGGCGCTCGGATGAGGGGTATAAGCGCCCCGCTTTCCGAATGTGTTCTCGCAGTCGAGGGGGCCAGGCGTCAGAGGTCGCGCCGACACCCCTCATCCGGCCCTTACGGGCCACTTTCTCCCTCAAGGGGAGAAGGATCGGGAAGCGGCGCCTCCTCTCCCGGAAAAACAGAGTCCAATTCGTCTGAATCGTCTGAAATCAGCCCCTCGGGGTCCAGCCGCGCCTTGAGGGCGGTCAGGCGGGCTTCGATGGCGAGGCGGCCCGCGTGGTCGTCGGGGGAGAGGAGGGCGGCGTCGCGGGCGACCTCGGCGACGGCTTTCAGGTCGGCTTCCAGCGTGGCGGCGGGGTCGGGTTCGGGCTCCGGCGCAGAGACCGGCGTGGGGGCGGCCATAAGGGCGGGGTCGCTGAGCGCGCGCCAGGTGCGCAGCCAGGAGGCGGCCTCGGCGGCGCGGCCGCGTTGCAGGGCGCGGTTGAGGCGCATCAGGGCCTGGGCCGCCATCTGGGTCAGGTCGGGCGGGGCGGCGTCGGGGTCTTCGTCATGGGGATCGGGCCAGACGTCTTCGACGTCGCTGCGGCGCCAGCCCTCGCGCGCGGCGCGGGAGCGCAGGGTCCCCAGCTTCAGGTCATAGCGGGCGCAGACGGCCTCGGCCGCGTCTCCGGCCAGATAGTCGCGCCGCGCCGCCGCCCAGGTCCGCGCCGAGCGGACGCGATAGCCGTCGCTGGCGGGGTCGTCTGCGGGGGCGTCCATAAGGTCGCCGCCGACCGGCGGGCCGTCCGCCCCGGCGGCTGTCGAGGGCCGGACATGGTCGGGGATATAGGTGGTGTCGCCAAACTCGTCCTGCTCCCATCGTCCCGAGGCGACGATCCGGGGCTCGCCCTCGTGCCAATATGCCTCCCGCGCGTCGTCCATCTCGCCTCCTCCTGCCTGCGGGAAGGAGGTTGGCGGACGGGTGCGTCAGGATCGGACGGGGGCTTTCCTCCCCATGAAATGGGGAGGTGGATCGGCGGCGCAGCCGACGAGACGGAGGGGGCGGCGGGACGTTTGGAGAAGGCGGCGTCGCCCCCTCCACCGCTTCGCGGTCCCCCTCCCCATGAAATGGGGAGGAAAACGGAGCGGCGGCTTGATCTGACATGCCCGGTCGCAGTTCGCGCGCGAGAGGGAGGCCGAGGGTCCACGCGTCGGGGTGGGCGTCGAGGTAGCGTTCGACGGCGGGGAATATGGCGCCCTGGATATTGTCCTTGCGCTTGTAGCCGCGGATCGTCGGCAGGCCGAGGTCGGCCAGGACCGAAGACAGATTCATGTGCTTGAACTCAACGGAGCGGTGCGACCGCCCGGTGCGCGCCATCAGGTCGCGGGCGTGGTGAGCCTTGACGTAGGGACGGCCCGTCAGTTCTGCGGCCAACATGGCGAAATAGGTCGCGACGATGGCGTCGAGTTCGTCGGCCTGCCAGTCGGTTCCTACTTTTGATGGGTCGATCATGGCCCCTCCGCCTACTGGAGGTTAGCTTTGCCTTGGGCGGTTGACCAGGCGGAGACCGAGGGTCGCCTGGCCCTCCCCACCCGGTCGCTAGAGCGACCACCCTCCCCGAACGGGGAGGGAGAAGGCGTTACCTATCGCATTGAGGGTTGTGGGTTTTCAGAAGGTTGGGGGCGGATCGGGGGGATTGGCGCGCCCTACCTGCCGAAAGAGCCATGCTGGGCGGATGAGCGGGAACCTGAAGGGCGGGCCGGCCCATTATCGCCTGGAGGCGTTGAAGGCGGCGGTCGAACATGAACAATCGTCCACATAGCAATGTGTCGCGTTGCCGTTCGGTGATGCGCGGCTAAGGTCCGGCCCAGCATTTTCTGTTGGGGACTGAAACTCATGCGCCTTGCCGCCTCTTCCGTCGCGCTCGCCGCCCTTATGGCCGTCGCTTCGCCCGTTCTGGCTCATACCGCTGCGCCCGCCGCCGCGCCGGCCGTGGCCGCGCCTTCGGCCACGCCGCTGCGCGGGGCGCCGGTGTCGGAACTGGTCGCGCGCGTCGATATTCCGTGGAAGCGCTTCCAGCTGGACAACGGCCTGACGGTGCTGGTCCACGAGGACCGCAAGGCGCCGGTGGTGGCGGTGTCGGTCTGGTATAACGTCGGGTCCAAGGACGAGCCCAAGGGGTCGACCGGGTTTGCGCACCTGTTCGAGCATCTGATGTTCGGCGGGTCCGAGAACTCGCCCATCAGCCACATTCAGTCGATGAGCTCGGCGGGCGCCTCGGTGCTGAACGGCACGACCTGGTTCGACCGCACCAACTACTTCCAGACGGTGCCGACCCCGGCGCTGGACTACACCCTGTATCTGGAGTCCGACCGCATGGGCTATCTGCTGGGGCAGGTCAGCCAGGAGGTGCTGGATCTGCAACGCGGCGTCGTCCAGAACGAGAAGCGCCAGGGCGACAACCAGCCCTATGGCCTGACCGAGTACGCCACGCTGGAAGCCCTGTTCCCCGAGGGCCACCCCTATCGCCACTCGACCATCGGCTCGATGGCGGATCTGGACTCGGCCAGCATGGAGACGGTGCGCGACTGGTTCCGTGAGAACTATGGCCCGAACAACGCCGTCCTGGTCCTGTCGGGCGACATCGACGAGGCCAAGGCCCGCGAGCTGACCCAGAAATACTTCGGCGCCATTGCGCGCGGTCCGGCCAACACCCCGGCGGCGGCCCCCGTCCCGACCCTGGCGGCGCCGGTCGAAGAGGTGCTGCGCGACCGCGTGGCCCAGACCCAGATCAGCCGCACCTGGGCCGTACCGGGCCTGGGCGATCCCGACTCCGTGCCGCTGAGCGTCGGCGCCTCGGTGCTGGGCGGTCTGGCCAGCTCGCGCCTGGACAACGTCCTGGTGCGCGACGAGCAGACGGCCTCCAGCGTTTCGGCCGAAAATCAGGTGTTCCAGCGCCTCAGCATGTTCAGCTACTCGGCCATGGTGAAGCCGGGCGCCTACGCCGAAGCCGTGGCCAAGCGCATGGACGCCGTTCTGGCCGATCTGATCGCCAACGGCCCGACCCAGGACGAGATCGACCGGGTCGTGACCCAGTTCGCCTCGCGCCGCATTCAGGGGCTGGAGACGGCCAACGGCAAGGCCTCGGTCCTGGCCGAGGGCCAGCTGTATGCGAACGATCCCGACTTCTACAAGAAGGAGCTGGCGGCCTATGCCGCCGTCACCCCGGCCCAGGTCCAGGCCGCGATGAAGAAGTGGCTGAGCCGCCCCGTCTATAGCCAGATCGTCGTGCCGGGCGAACGTGAAGCCTACGCCGACGCCGCCGCCGCCCCCTCAGGCGCGACCCCAACCCCGGCGGCGCCGATCCAGCGCGTGGCCCGCGAGGCCGCGCCCGCCATCGGCGACGTGTCCAACGTCGACTTCCCGTCGGTAGAACGCGCCGCCCTGTCGAACGGCATCGAGGTGGTCTACGCCCGCTCGGCCACCGTGCCGGTGACGCGCGTGGCGCTGGAGTTCGACGCCGGCGTGGCCGCCGACCGCGCCGACCGTCTGGGCGCGCTCAGCCTGATGCTGAACGTCATGCAGGAAGGCACCACGACGCGCGACTCCAAGGCCCTGGCCGAGGCGCAGGAGCGTCTGGGCGCCAGCGTCACGGTCGGCTCCTCGATGGACCGGACCACCGCCAGCCTGTCGACGGTCAGCACCAATCTGGAGCCCTCGCTGACCCTGCTGTCGGACGTGGTGCGCAACCCCGCCTTCGCGCCGAGCGAGGTCGAGCGCCTGCGCGCCGTGCGCCTGGCGGCCCTGGCCAATGAGAAGACCCAGCCCGCCGCCATCGCCGGCCGCGCCCTGCCGCCGCTGATCTATGGCGAAGGCCACCCCTATGGCCGGTCGTTCAGCGGCACGGGCGACGAAGCGGTGATCCGCAGCCTGACGCGCGCCGATCTGGTCGCCGATCACGCCGCCTGGATTCGCCCGGACAACGCCAAGCTGTTCGTGGTCTCGGACCTGCCGTTCGCCGAGCTGAAGCCGCAGTTGGAGGCCGCCTTCGGCGACTGGCGCGCGCCGTCGACGGCCAAGGGGACCAAGGCCTTCACCGCCGCCCTGCCCCAGACCTCGGCGCGGATCGTCCTGATCGACCGTCCGCAGTCGCCGCAGTCGCTGATCTATGGCGGTCAGGTTCTGCCGGTTTCGGGCAGCGACAACATCCTGACGCTGAGCACGGCCAACAGCGTCCTGGGCACCGACTTCCTGTCGCGGATCAACAATGACCTGCGCGAGACCAAGGGCTGGTCCTACGGCGTGCGGGGCAGCATCAACCCGCTTCAGAACCGCGCGCCCTACATCATCAACGCCCCGGTCCAGGCAAACCGCACGGGCGAGTCGATCGCGGCCCTGATCGGCCAGTATGACCGCTTCCTCAATGCCGAGGGCGTGACGCCGAAGGAGCGCGAGCGCACCGTGCTGGGCGACACGCGCGGCCTGTCGGGCAGCTACGAGACCTCGGCCCAGGTGCTGGGCGCCCTGCGCTCCAACGCCCTCTACGGTCGTCCCGACGGCTATCAGGAAAGCCTGGCCGGCCGCATCAACGCCCTGACGGCGGAACAGATGGACGCCGCCGCCCGCGCCGCCATCAAGCCCGCCAACTTCGTCTGGGTGGTGGTCGGCGACGCTTCGGTGGTCAAGCCCCAGCTGGACGCGCTGGGCCTGCCGGTCGAGGTGCGCGCGGCCCCGGCGGCGACGGCCCAGTAGGCCGCCTCAGCCGACGAAAAGGAAAGGCCGGCGGGGCGACCCGCCGGCCTTTTTCGTTGAACGCCTATCGTTTGCGGAAGCGGGCGGCGTCGGCGGCCAGGCTGGAACCCCAGTCGGTCGTGGGGTGGTCGGGCTCGGCGTGGAAGGGCAGTTCGCCGGCGACGCCGCGGATCGCCAGGGCCAGAGGC
This sequence comes from Brevundimonas sp. P7753, assembly GCF_013386595.1. Lineage (NCBI taxonomy): Bacteria > Pseudomonadati > Pseudomonadota > Alphaproteobacteria > Caulobacterales > Caulobacteraceae > Brevundimonas > Brevundimonas sp. P7753. The sequence continues at coordinate 5,922 of NZ_JACARP010000102.1, forward strand.
AGGGCGTAGTGAGGCAGAAGGCGCAGCGGCTTCCGGCGCTTGTCGGTCACGTCCCAACCCAGGGTCTCGAAGGCCTCGGCCAGATCGGCGCCTTCCAGACGGTGGATGTCGTCCCAATCGGCGGGCCGTTCGACGGCCTCGGCGGCGTCGCCGGTCAGGCCGAACAGGGCCTGGGTCAGGGCGTCGATCTCGGGGAACTCGTCGCGGGCGTCGGGATCGGCGTAGCGCGGCTTCATCAGCGCCTTCAGTTCCAGATCATCGACGCCGGGCAGGTCGATCAGGCGGCGCAAGGGGGCTTGGGTCATGGCCCGCCATAGCACGATCGCTGGCGGTTGACCGCGCCCGCGAGCGGTAAGAGGCTGGCGCGTCGTGAAGATCATTGAGGCCCGCTCCATGCCGACCGACCTGCCCACCGCCGCCCGCGCGCCGCGCCTGGCCGTGCTGATCGACGGCGAGAACGCCTCGGCCCGCATCGCCGAGGCCCTGTTCACGGAAATCGCCACCCTGGGCGAGGCCAGCGCCAGACGCATCTATGGCGACGCGGCCAGTCCGTCGCTGAAGGGATGGATCGAGGTCCTGCCCCGCTGGGCCATCCAGTGGCAGCAGAATTTCGCCAACACCAGGGGCAAGAACTCGGGCGACATCGCCCTGGTCATCGACGCCATGGACCTGCTGCATTCGGGGCGGTTCGACGGCTTCTGCCTGGTGTCGTCGGACAGCGACTTCACCCGGCTGGCGGCGCGCATCCGCGAGCAGGGGGTGCCGGTCTATGGCTTTGGCGAGCGCAAGACGCCGGAAAGCTTCCGCCAGGCCTGCACCCGCTTCATCTACACCGAGAACCTGACCGGACGGGGCGGCGGCGGCGACGACAGCGAAGAGCCGACGCCCGCGCCGGTCGCCGAGAAAAAGCCGTCGGACGCCGTGCGCCTGATCGCCGCCGCCATCGCAGACATGGACGAGGACGGCGACGGCTGGGTCAATATCGGCGGCATCGGCAACCGGCTGAGGAACGCCTATCCCGACTTCGACCAGCGTACCTACGGCCACGCCAAGCTGTCCGACCTGATCCGCGCCACCGGCCGTTTTGACGTCGAGGCCGGGGCGGGCGGGGCCATGCGGGTGCGGGTCAAACCCCGCTAAGTCCAAGTAAGAGCCGCCGCCCCCTTCCCCCGCGCGCGGGGTGGTCTATGTGTGGGCCATGGCCGCCGCAGAGACCCCCGTCGAGACCTTCAAACGCGCTTTGGCGAACGCCGCGCGCGCCCTGGCCGAGCAGGCCGAACTGGAGGTCAACTTTGGTTCGGACGGGCCGAGGCTGTCCAACGGCGTCCTGACCCTGCCCCATCCGCCGCGCGATCCGGCAGGGCCCGAGAGCGCGACCCTGCGCGGTCAGGCCGACCGGCTGGCCCTGCGGCTGGCCAATCACGACGAGGCCCTGAACGCGCGCCTGCGGCCGATTGACCAGACGGCGGCCGAGGTGTTCGACGCGGTCGAGCAGGCCCGGGTCGAGGCGGTCGGCGCGCGCGAACTGAAGGGCGTGCGCAACAATATGAACGCGGCGCTTCTGACCCGGCTGGAGAAGTCGGGCGCCCTTAGGGCCGAGGCCGAGCGGGTGCCGGTGGCCGAGGCGGCGGCCCTTCTGGTGCGCGAGCGGCTGACGGGCGAGCCCTCGCGCGACGGGCTCAAGACCATGCTGGATCTGGTGCGGTCCAATATGGAGCTGAAGGCGGGGGCCGAACTGGACGCCCTGGCCGCCGTGGCCGACGACCAGACGGCGTTTGCGGCGAAGCTAAAGGACGTGCTGCGGGCGCTGGACCTCGACCCCGGCGACGGCCAGGCCGAGGACGCCAATGACGAGGAGGGCGAGGACGAGCCGGACGGCTCGCAGCAGGACGCGCCGGACGAGCAGGAACAGGAAGAAGAGGACGGCGGCGAAGGCGGGCAGTCGCTGGAGGGCACGGCCGACGACCAGTCCGCCGAGGACGAGCGCCAGACCCGCCCCGACGGCGCCCCGGCCGATCCCGACGGCGAGGCCTCGGACGACGGCCCCGAAATGAACGAAGGCGTCCTGCCCAATCGTCAGGACAGCGTCGACGACGGGCGCGCCGTGGACGCCTACCGCGTCTTCACCACCGCCTATGACGAGACCATCGGCGCAGAAGAGTTGTGCGACCCGATGGAGCTGGACCGGCTGCGGTCGCTGCTGGACGCCCAGCTGGCGACGCTGTCGAGCGTGGTGTCGCGTCTGGCCAACAAGCTGCAGCGCCGCCTGATGGCGCAGCAGAACCGCAGCTGGGCCTTCGATCTGGAAGAAGGCGTGCTGGACACCGCGCGCCTGACCCGCGTCATCACCGATCCGACCAGCCCCCTGTCGTTCAAGATGGAGAGCGAGAGCCCCTTCCGGGACACGGTCGTGACCCTGCTGATCGACAACTCGGGCTCGATGCGCGGGCGGCCGATCATGGTGGCGGCGGTCTGCGCCGACATCCTGGCGCGGACGCTGGAACGGTGCGGGGTCAAGGTCGAGATCCTGGGCTTCACCACCCGCGCCTGGAAGGGCGGGCAGTCGCGCGAGGCCTGGATCAGCGCCGGCAAGCCCGCCAACCCCGGTCGTCTGAACGACCTGCGCCACATCATCTACAAGTCCGCCGACGCGCCCTGGCGCCGGGCCAAGAAGAACCTGGGCCTGATGATGCGCGAGGGCCTGCTGAAGGAGAACATCGACGGCGAGGCCCTGACCTGGGCGCACGAACGGCTTCTGGGCCGGACCGAGTCGCGCCAGATCCTGATGGTCATCTCGGACGGTTCGCCGGTTGACGACTCGACGCAATCGGCCAACGCCGCCCTCTATCTGGACAAGCACCTGCGTCAGGTGATCGAGCAGATCGAGACCAAGTCGCCGGTCGAACTGATCGCCATCGGCATCGGCCACGACGTGACCCGCTGGTATCGCCGCGCCGTGACCATCGTCGACGTCGAGCAGCTGGCCGGGGTCATGACCGAAAAGCTGGCCGAGCTGTTCGAGGCCAAGCCGAAGACGGTCGCCAGAACCCCGGGGAAGCGGGCGGCGTGAATCGACGGGTCTATGTCGCGGCCTTGGCGGCGTTGACGCTGGCGGCCTGCGCCGGCGCGGTCGTGACTTCGCAGCCGTGGACGCCGACGCCCGAAGCGGACGGCTGGAGCCCGGCCAGCGTATCGACCCGCCCGGTCGGACTGGGCCTGCCGGGCGCGCTTTTGGCCCAGGGCGTGCGTTACGCTGGGGGCGTGACCGTGCTGGCGGGGGCGGACTCGCCGCTGCACAGCCTGTCGGACCTGAAGCTGACCGGCGACGGCGGCTTCATCGCCGTGTCGGACGTCGGCGATCTGGCGCGCGGGACCTTGGCGCTGGATCGCGAGGGGCGGCTGGTCGGGCTGGAAGGGCTGGGCGTGCGCCGCCTGACGCTGACCGACGGGGCGCCGATCAGCCAGAAGATCGACGGCGACGCCGAGGGGCTGGCCGTCACCGCCGGCGGCGACCTGCTTGTCAGCTTCGAGCGCGACCATCGCATCTGGAACTACGGTCCGTTGACGGCGCTGCGGTCGCCCGCAGCCGTGCGGCGGCCGGACTTCCCCTTCCCCGAGAACGATGGGATGGAGGGGCTGGCGGCGTCGGGCGACGGCTGGCGGGTGGCGGGCGAATCCGGCGGGGTCTGGGACTGTTCAGCCCTGGGTTGCGCCGTCGCAGTTGCGCCGCCCGAGACGCCGCTGGCCGACAGCGACTATCGCATCACCGGCATGGACCGCGATCCGGCGGGCGGCTGGTTCGTGGTGCAGCGCTCCTATCGCGCCCCCATCGACGTGCGGGCGCGCGTGCGGCGCATGGCGGCGGACGGGAGGCTGGGGCCGGTGCTGGTCGAGCTGAAGCTGCCGGGGACGACGGATAATTTCGAGGGGATCGCGGCGGAGCGGCGGGGCGAGCGGACGCGGATTTATGTGCTGTCCGACAATAATTCTCTCGCCGTGCAGCGGACGATGATGCTGGCGTTTGATGTAACCGCCTGATCCTTCTCCCCTTGCGGGAGAAGGTGGCCGAGCAAGGCGAGGTCGGATGAGGGGTTTCTGGCGCGCGGATGACGGGCAGTCTTGCGAGGTCTGCGAGACCCCTCATCCGTCAGCCTTCGGCTGCCACCTTCTCCCGCAAGGGGAGAAGGAAGAAGAAGTTAGATCCGTTCGCTGATCTTGATGGCGGCCTTGCAGCCGACCTTGATGACGCTTGAGAGCAACCGATACCCAGGCGCTTCGCGGCTGCCGTGGGCGATGGCGTGGTCGTGGTGGGCCAGTTCCTCTTCGCGGAACTTGGTCAGTTCGGCGGCCAGTTCGGGGTCGCGGTCGCGGACCTCCTCGATCTGGTCGGCGTAGTGTTGCTCGATGACGCTCTCGACCGCCTCGGTGCAGGCGTGGGCGGCCTTCTCGCTGATCAGGGCGGTGCCGGCGCCGAGCGCGGTGGCGGCCAGTTTCCACAGCGGGATCATGGCCGTGGGGCGGACGCGGTTCTCGGTCAGCAGGGCTTCGAAGCGGGCCAGGTGGACGGCCTCGTGGCCCTCCATCTCGGTCAGGTCGGCGGCGATGGCGGCCTTGCCCTTGCGGCATTCCAGCACGGCGCGCTGGGCGCGGTAGATGTGGACGGCGGCGAACTCGCCCGCGTGATCGACGCGCAGCATCTCGGCCATGCGGGCGCGGGTCTGGCCCACGCCGGGGCGCGGCAGGGGGATGCGGCGGGCGGCGGCGACGGTGTCGGATGCCTCGGTCATGGTCGGCCTTCTACACCTTCGGGGCGCGCGCGTCCTTGGGACGTTTCGCCGCCAGCAGACTGAAGATCGCCAGGGCCAGCGAGATCAGGACGTTCCAGCCCGCCATCGAAATCCCCAACAGGCTCCAGGGCACGTCGCCGCAGCCGACGACAGGCTTCATCTCGGTCGTGCCGGCAGCCAGGGCGCTGAGCCCTTCCAGATTGAAGGCCAGGGGATCGCCCCCCGAACAGGTGGCCGGCAGGGCCCACCACTTCAACTCGCCACCCGCGTGATAGCCAGCGGTGATCGCCCCGGTGAAGAAGACGGCGGCCAGCAGGAAGGAGGCGATGCGCGGCGTGCCGCGGCTGGCGCGGCTGAACACGGCCCAGAAGGTGGCGGCCCCGGCGATGGCGACGGCCGCCCAATAGACCTCGCGCTGCTTGAGGCAGAGGTTGCAAGGCGGCAGGCCCGCGAACCGCTCGAAGGCGTGAGCGGCGCCCAGCATGGCCAGGGAGGCCGCCAGCGCAAAGGCGGTCCACCAGCGGGTCAGTCGTTGATACAGGCGCGTCATGGCGCCTTTCTTAGACGCAGCCGGGGCCGGCGTCGATCAGTGTCCGACAAGCTTGACCGCAAAGACCGCGCCGACCAGCAGAACCAGGAACAGCACGGTGAACAGGGCCAGTCGTTTCTCGATCACGGCCAGCATGGGCTCGCCCCAGCGCTTGAGCACGAAGGCCACCAGGAAGAAGCGGGCGCCGCGCGTGATCACGCACAGGGCGACGAACAGGGCCAGATTGAACTGGAAGATGCCCGAGGCGATGGTGATCAGCTTGAACGGGATCGGCGTCAGACCCTTGATCAGGATGACCCAGGCCCCATGCTGCTGAAACAGGGCCTTGGAGGCCTCGAAGGTGTCGGCCTTGCCCAACACCGCCAGCATCCACATGCCGACCGGCTCCAGGAAGAAGCCGATGGCGTAGCCCAGCAGGCCGCCCAGGACCGAGGCGAGCGTGCAGACCGTGGCGTAGAAATAGGCGCGTTCCGGCTTGGCCAGCACCATGGGCGCCAGCATGACGTCGGGCGGAATGGGGAAGAAGGAGCTTTCCGCGAAGGAGACCACGGCCAGCGACCGGGTGGCGTGACGGTGGCGGGCCAGAGAGAAGACCCAGTCATAGAGCTTGCGAAGCATACAGGCGTCCCGGTTGCGCCTGCGGCTCCTAGCAGGCCCGAAGCCTGCGCGCATCCGTCGATAATCGCCTGCGACACCGCAACGTGTCCTGTTTCGGATCAGCCCCGCCTTGCGCCCGACGGGGGGCGCCCATTAGGTTCCGCCCCAATCGGCGGCAGGAGCCGCCACTAAAATATTGAGAGGAGACGCGTCATGCAGGACGCCGCCGCCAAACTCGACCAGGAAAACCCGCTGGGCGTGGACGGTTTCGAATTCGTGGAATTCACCGGCCCGGTGCCGGAATCCATGATCGCCCGGCTGGAGCTGATGGGCTTCACCCCGACCCATGTGAACCCGACCACCGACGCCGTGCGCCTGAAGCAGGGCGACATCACCATGCTGGTCAACCGCAGCCCCAAGGGCCAGGCGGCGGACTTCGCCAAGGACCACGGCCCCTCGGCCAACGGCATGGCCTTCCGCGTCGCCGACGCCAAGGCCGCCTATGAGGGCGCGCTGGAACGCGGCGCCCGCGCCGCCGAGGGCGTGCACGGCGGGGCGCTGGGGAACGACTATCCCTATATCCTGCAAGGCATCGGCGGTTCGCTGCTCTATGTCATAGACCAGTACGGCGAGCAGGGCTCGCTGTATGACGCCTGGGACGAGATCGAGGGCTGGGAAGAGGCCGAGCGCAAGAACTCCATGGGCCTCGAAATCCTCGACCACCTGACCCACAACGTGCGCCGCGGCGAGATGCGCACCTGGTCGGGCTTCTATGGGTCGGTGTTCAACTTCGAAGAGCAGAAGTATTTCGACATCAAGGGCAAGGCGACCGGCCTGTTCTCGCAGGCCATGATCGCGCCCGACCGCGCCATCCGCATCCCACTGAACGAGAGCCAGGACGACAACTCGCAGATCGAGGAGTTCCTGCGCCGCTATAACGGCGAGGGCATCCAGCACATCGCCTTGACCACCGAGAACATCTTCGAAACGGTCGAGGCCATGAAGGCGCGCGGCGTGGCCTTCCAGGACACGATCGAGACCTATTTCGAGCTGATCGACAAGCGCCTGCCCAACCATGGCGAGGACGTGGAGCGGATGCGCAAGAACCGCATCCTGATCGACGGTTCGGACGAGGAAGGCCTGCTGCTGCAGATCTTCACCCAGGACACCTTCGGTCCGATCTTCTTCGAGATCATCCAGCGCAAGGGCAATGAAGGCTTCGGCAACGGCAACTTCCAGGCCCTGTTCGACTCCATCGAGCTGGACCAGATCCGTCGCGGCGTCATCAAGGTCGACGCCTGAATGAAGATGCGGCCGCCGCACTGGCTGCCCTGGCTCGGCCCGCTTCTGGCGGCCGGGGCCGGGGCGCTGGCCGGGGAATACTGGCTGGGGGGAGGCTTCTGGATGGTGCTGTTCGCGGCCCTGTTCTGCGGCTTCGCCCCCATCCTGGGCTACCGCGTCTGGAAGAGACTGCATCACCGATGACGATTTCCTCCCCATGACCATGGGGAGGGGACCACGCCGTGGTGGAGGGGGCGGCGCTGATATCCGCCGCCTGAGTCGCCCCCTCCGTCACGGCCGCTTGCGCGCCGCGCCGCCTCCCCATCAAATGGGGAGGAAAGATTTGAGGGGGAACCGACCATGAAGACATCCATCCTGAGCGCCGTTGCGGCCCTGGGCCTGCTGGCGACGGCGGCCCATGCCGAAGACGCCCCGAAATGGTCGCTGGCCATCCACGGGGGGGCGGGCGTGATCGAGCGCGCCGAGCTGTCGCCGGAACGCGACGCCGCCTATCGCGCAGGCTTGCAGGCGGCGCTGGACGCCGGTTCGGCGGTGCTGGCCCGTGGCGGCTCGGCCCTGGACGCGGTCCAGGCCGCGGTCGAGACCCTGGAAGAGAACCCCCTGTTCAACGCCGGACACGGCGCGGTCTTCACCGCCGCCGGCAGGAACGAACTGGACGCCGCCGTGATGAACGGCGCTGACCTGACCGCCGGGGCCGTCGCCGGCCTGACCCGCACCCGCCACCCGATCGCAGCGGCGCGGGCGGTGATGGAGAAGTCCCCCCACGTCATGCTGATCGGCGAAGGCGCGGACAGCTTCTCCGCCTCGGCCGGTCTGGAACAGGTCGCCCCCAGCTTCTTCTTCACCGAGAGCCGCTGGCAGGCGCTGCTGACCGCCCTGCGCGAAGCGGGCCAGCCCCTGCCCGCGCGCCCGACGGGCGCCCCGCCCGAGCCGTCGACGCTCGGCAAGCCCGTGCCCCTGGCCTCGATCAACGAAGCCCCGCTGAACGAGCGCAAGTTCGGCACGGTCGGCGCCGTGGCCCTGGACAGCCAGGGCCGTCTGGCCGCCGGCACCTCGACCGGGGGCATGACCGCCAAGCGCTGGGGCCGGGTCGGCGACGTGCCGGTGATCGGCGCCGGGACCTACGCCTCCAACGCCGACGGCTGCGCCGTCTCGGCCACCGGATCGGGCGAGTATTTCATCCGCGCCACCGTGGCGCGCGACATCTGCTCGCGCACCTCGACGGGCATGGGGGTTCAGGCCGCCGCTGACGCCGAGATCGCGGACGTCGGCTCCATCGGCGGCGACGGCGGCGTCATCGTCATGGGCAAGGACGGCGCGGTCGCCTTCTCAATGAACACCTCGGGCATGTATCGCGGCAGCGTATCGTCCAGCGCCGCCCCCCGCGTAGCTATCTACGCCGACGAGCCAAACTCGCGATGACCGGCGGGGTCGTCGATCTGGAGCAGAAGTTCGGCGGCTTTTCCGACCACTGGCGGCCGCGCGTCGCGGCGCAGCTGAATGGGCAGGACGTGCGGCTGGTCAAGGTCCAGGGGGTCTTCCCCTGGCATAGCCATGCCGACGCCGAGGAGATGTTCCTGGTCTGGAAGGGCCGGTTCCGGGTCGAGTTCCGCGACCGCGTGGAGACGCTGGGCCCCGGCCAGTTCATCGTCGTGCCGCGCGGCGTCGAACACCGCACCGCCGCCGACGAGGAGGCCGAGGTGATGATCTTCGAGCCCTCAGAGGTGATCAATACCGGCGACGCCCCGACCTCGGACTTCACCGCGCCCCCCGGACAGACGATATGACGACACGCGACCATCCCGGCGTCATCGCCCCGCCCCCGCTGATCTATCTCGGCTTCCTGCTGGCGGGATACGGCGTGGGCCAACTGGTCAGCGAGCCGTCGCTGGGGCTGAATGTCGATCTGCGGCGTGGCCTGGCCTTCGTCTTGGTGATCAGCGGCCTGCTGCTGGACGGCATCGCGGCGGGGACCTTCCGCCGTCTGGGCACCCCGCCCGAGCCGTGGAAACCGACCACCGCCCTGGCCACCGGCGGCCTCTACAAATACAGCCGCAATCCGATCTACGTCGGCTTCGCCGTCACCTACGCCGGGTTCGCCATCGCCATGGACAGCCCGGTCGCCCTGGCCCTGCTGGTCCCCTGCCTGATCGTGGTCGACCGCTTCGTCATCGCCCGCGAAGAGCGCTATCTGACGACCAAATTCGGCGCCGAATACCAAGCCTATCAAGGAAAGGTCCGCCGATGGCTGTGACCCCGAACCGACCCGCTCCGCACGCCGACGAACTGTCGGAAATGGCCATCGAGGAACTGGACGCCGCCTGCGGCCTGCTGTGGGTCGAGATGAAGGCGATCACACCCTGGGGCGACGTCTATGAGGGCGTGGCTCCGTCCGGCCGCGCGGTCGAGATCGAGCGCCGCTATCTGTGGTCGCACGAACCCGCCGGCGCCATCGCCGTGGAGGTCGAGGTGCGCGATCCCGCCCTTCGCACCGGGGCCGAGGCGCGCGCCGTCATCTCGCCCCCGAATAGTTGATCGAACGGCGGCTTTACGACCGCCGACGCCGCTTCCCAACCGCCTCGCCTCGGACTAGCTTCGCCCTATGAAACTCGCCTCGCTCAAGCACGGCCGTGACGGCCGCCTCGTCGTCGTCTCCAGGGACCTGAACTGGTTCACTGACGCCTTCCTGATTGCGCCCACGCTGCAGGCGGCGCTGGATGACTGGGAGCGCTGCGAGCCCCTGCTGCGGGCCCTGGCCGAGAGCCTGGAGCATGAAGCCGTGCCGCGCGGCCGCTTCCACGAGCGCGACGCCGCCGCCCCCCTGCCCCGCGCCTATCAGTGGGCCGACGGCTCGGCCTATGTGAACCACGTCGAACTGGTGCGCAAAGCGCGCGGCGCCGAGATGCCCGCGACCTTCTGGACCGATCCGCTGATGTATCAAGGCGGCTCCGACCAATTCATGGGTCCGCGCGACGCCATCCCGCTGAAGGACGAGGCCTGGGGCTGCGACCTGGAGGCCGAGATCGTGGTCGTGACCGGCGACGTGCCGCTGGGCGCCACGCGCGACGAGGCCCTGTCTTCGATCCGCCTGGTCGGCCTGGTCAACGATGTCTCGCTCCGCAATCTGATCCCCGGCGAACTGGCCAAGGGCTTCGGCTTCGTCCAGTCCAAGCCCGCCAGCGCCCTGTCGCCGGTCTTCGTCACGCCGGATGAACTCGGTGATCGCTGGAAGGACGGCAAGCTGTCGGGCGAGCTTCTGGTCCAGTTGAACGGCGCCGACTTCGGCAAGGCCGACGCGGGCGTCGACATGACCTTCGACTTCGGCGTTCTGATCGCCCATCTGGCCAAGACTCGCGCCCTGATCGCCGGGTCCATCATCGGCTCGGGCACGGTGTCGAACAAGGACGCCGACGGCGGTCCGGGCAAGCCCGTGGCCGAAGGCGGTCTGGGCTATTCCTGCATCGCCGAGGTCCGCACCGTCGAGACCATCCTGACCGGCGAGGCCAAGACCCCCTTCCTCAAGCACGGCGACACCGTCCGCATCGAGATGCTGGACGACGGGCGCCACACCATCTTCGGCGCCATCGAACAGACGGTCGCCCCGGCCTGATCTCCGCTTTTCGAGCGCCGTTCGTCGCGATAGGCTGACGGCGCTCGGAGGGGGAGTTTCGCATGTCGCCGCAAACCATGGGCCCGCTGATCGGCATCGGCGTGGCCCTGATCATCATCCTGCTGCGCAACCGCCGCAAACGGACCCTGAGGCCGCATCTGCTGTGGGTCATGCCCCTGCTGGTCACGACCGCGATCGGCTTTGGTCTGTGGGCCAACACCCAGCACCCGCAGTTCGGCCCCCTGGCCTGGATCGCCTTCATCGCCGCTCTCGCCTTGGGCGGCGTCGCCGGCTGGTGGCGCGGCAAGACCATCACCATCGAGAAGGAGCTCGACGGCTCGCTGAAGGCCCAGGCCTCGCCGCTGGGGCTAATCCTGGTGGTCGGCCTATTCGCGGCCCGGGCCGGCCTGCGCGAGGTGATGGCGGTCAACGGCGCCGCCTGGCATCTGGACGCGGTCGTCGTCACCGACGCCTTCATGATCTTCGCCATCGGACTGATCATCACCCAACGCATCGAAATCTACATCCGCGCCCGCCGCATTCTGGCCGGCGGAACCGACAGCCACGTCGAGCTCGCGGCCTAGTTTCCAAAGCGACGCTTTCGTCGATTGACCCGGCGAATTCCGCCGCTAGATTGCGCGCCTCCCAGACCTGTGCGGGTGTGGTGGAATTGGTAGACGCGCTGGATTCAAAATCCTGTTCCGAGAGGAGTGCCGGTTCGAGCCCGGCCACCCGCACCATCTGGGATTTCAATGCTTAGGCCCGGTTTCGACCGAGCTTTTGCGTCTTTTGCGGCGTTGAACGCCTCGGTTCGAGCCCGGACGCCCCTCCCCTTTCTGACATCGCCATCAACCGGAACGCAGCCTTGGCCGTTCTGGCGCATTCAGTTTGCGAGGAGGGATACTGTGCGTCTCAGCGCCCCCGCGACATGGGCTGAAACAAAGAATGAGCCCCAACCAGCTTGATTAAGCGGACACAAGTGTCCACTTGGCGTTCTTCATGACCCGTCCTCTTAGAAAAGACGCCGCCGAACGACGCGAAGCGCTGCTGAAAGCGGCCGCCGAGGCTTTCGCGTGCGACGGGCTGGACACGCCGCTGCACCTGATCGCCGAGCGGGCGGGGGTGGGG
>NZ_JACARP010000103.1:0-20441 GCF_013386595.1 Brevundimonas sp. P7753
GGCCTGGACGAAGCGGATAAGTTCCTCGACATCCCAGGTCATGTCCTCTGTGGTTCCGTCCTGACGGACCTCGCCGTTGATGGTGGTGGACAGGCGCAGGGGGGAATTCGTCGCGGGTGACGATCCAGGGTCCGACCGGGGTGGCCCGGTCCTGGCTCTTGGCGGCGTAGAGATCCATGCCGATTCCCGGCGGGCCGCTGCGCTGCAGGTCGCGGGCGCTGACGTCGTTGCCGGCGGTGTAGCCGAGGACACAGGCGAGGGTATCGCCCAGGTCGATCTCATCGGTTCCGATCACCACGACCAGTTCGCATTCATAGTCGAGCTGATCGGTGAGGGGCGGATAGCGAATGGGGTCGTTCGCGCCGATCAGCGCGCCGAAGGCCTTGAGAAAGGCGATCGGCTGGGCAGGCGCGGCCACGCCGAATTCGACCAGATGCTTGCTGTAGTTGGCGCCAGCGATGACCACCTTGCTGGTCCGCTCGCACGGCGCGAGCAGCCGCAGGGTCGACAGGGCGCGGGCGGGGCCCTCGAACCTCAGGGCGGCTTCGCCTTCGCCACGCGTGACGCCGGGACCCCAGTCGGCGATCCCGCCGGAGATCGGACGGACGGCGTCGGCCTCGGGGTCGACAACGGCCCAGAAGGGGGCGCCGCCGTCGGTGCATCGTGCCAGTTTCATGCGGTCAGTCCTGAAGTCTTGAGCACGTCGCGCAGATGCCCGGCGACGGCGCGGGCGCGCTCGCCCTCTTTGCAGTCGAGACGGGCCATCAGCGGCGTATTGTCGAAGATGGGCGCGTCCGCCGGCTTGCGGCCCACGAGCATGAAGTGGGTGTGGATGGCGTTGTCGCCGAACGAGATCACCGAGGTCTTTTCGAACCCGGAGGTCGTGAGGCCGGTCGAGAGAGTTTTGATCAAAGGTCCGAAGGCGTCGGCAGCGGCGTCCGAGATCGAGCCGACGCCCTGGTCGTGGTCGCGGGTGAAGGCCATCAGGACGCCGGGCGCCTCGCGCATGGCGACCACGCCCCAGTGCGCGCCGGCGAGCACCAGGCTTTCCGGCGGCGTCGTCTCCAGCATCGTGCAGATTTTGCAGTCGGCGTGGCGGGGCATCGGGACTCCTGGCGACGGCGAAGGGGACGGACCCGGGCGGCTGACGACGGCGGCGACGCCGTCGTCAGCCGGGGCGGTCAGGCGGCGACGAGCGTCTTTGCGCGTCCCATCTTGTCGAGATCGATATGGAGCAGGTCGACGGCGTTCTTCCAGCGCACCTTCTCGAGGTCTTCGGGCGACATCCGCAGGCCGGTCGTGAGGTCGCCGCGGATCGCGTCCGAGCCGCCGAAATTGGTGCCATAGACCAGGCGGTCGGCGCCGATCACCTCCACCAGGGCCTGTCGCATCGGCAGTTCGTGCAGTTCGGGGTCAAACCAGAAATTCGGCAGGTAGGCCTCGAAATCCTTCTTGTTGTGGACGACGTCAAGGTTCTTGATGGTCTGGGCCAAGCGGCCCAGCTGGTAGGGCACGAAGCCGCCAGCGTGGGTGATGTAGACCTTCAGGTTGGGGAAACGGTCCAGCACCCCGCCGCAGATCAGGTACCAGAAGCATTTGGTCTCGTCGTAGTTCATGCCGACGATGGCCGTGGTCTCGTACTTGTCGGTGTTGGCCTTGGGTCCCCAGGTCACCGACTGGTTGTAGCCGTGCACGAACATGGGCAGGTCCAGGTCGCACAGGACCTCCCAGATCGGGTCCATGCGCGGGTCGTCGAATTCCATGCCGCCGAAGTTGGAGCCGCCGGCGCTGAGGCCTTTGGCGCCCAGTTCCGTGCAGGCGCGACGGATCTCCTTTGCGGCGTTGACCGGGTCCTGGAGGGCGGCGGTGGCCCACATCATCAATCGGCCGTCAGAGCGGTCGCAGTAGTCGGCGAGCGTGTCGTTGACCTTGGTGGAGAAGCGGTTCGCAAAGGCGGGGTCGGCCCAGTACATGTAGCAGTGCGAGGGCACTGACAGGACCTGAGCGTCTTGGCCCAGGGCGTCCATCCCGGCAAGACGATGCTTCGGATCGTTCCACTTGGACATGAATTCCTCGACCTCCATCGTCTCGCCGCGATTGACGGCGGCGCGCCGTTCCGGGGAGCCAAGGGATAGAATCCATTCCCCCACGCGCAGGCGGATGTGCCCGTCGTCGTGCTTTTCGAAGAATGGACCCCAGTGGGGGTCCTGGTTGTAGTAGCCGGGCAGCGGGGCGTGGGCGTGAAGGTCGATCAGCATGGGCTTTCCTCCTGTCTCGAGGTCCTCTGCGGCCTCGTTGAACCTTTATGTCCGTGTCGCGGGCGACGCGGCATATTTTGAACGGATTAGTAAAATTGTTCAGTTATTCTCTATCGCGAATGGCGATTGGCCGTCAAAGCAAACCTTGAGAGGCATCCGACGTGAGAATCCGGCCTGCATGTCCTTAAAAATCATGAACTCGGGTGGGGCAGGCTCATGTCGAGCTTGAGAAGTCGGATGGCGTTGCCGCTGCGAATTTTTTCACGATCGCTGTCGGACAGATCGATCCCGTCGGTCAGGTCGCCATAGTCGTAGGCCCCGCCGAAATTGGTGCCGTAGACCAGTTGGTCGGCCCCGACGACCTCGACGACCGCGCGGCGTAGGGCCGGATGGTGGACGTCCAGATCGAAGTAGAAGTTCTTCATGTAGTCCATCAACGGACGCTGGTTGCGGGCGTCGGGCGCCATGACGCCGTTCAGCTCCGAGAGGCGGCCCAGCTGGAACACCGACATGCCTCCCGCATGGGTAATGTAGGTCTTCAGGGTCGGGAAGGCGTCCAGCGCTCCGCCGCAGATCAGGTACCAGAAGAACAGGGTCTCATCGACGCAGTCGCCGACGATGGAGGTGGTTTCAAACCGGTCCTCATGATGGCGCTCGCCCAGGTAGATCGACTGGTTGAAGCCGTGGACCATGATGGGCACGTCGAGTTCGACCAGCTTGGCCCAGACCGGAAACAGTCTTTCGTCATAGGTCTGGATGCCGTCGAAATTGGTGCCGCCCACGCACAGCCCCTTGGCCCCCAGCACCCGCACGGCGCGGTCGATCTCCTCCACCGCGGCTTCCGGATCGGCGAGATTGGCGTGGGCCCAGAAATCAAACTTGTCCGGCATGACGCGGCAGAAGGCGGAGAGTTCGTCGTTGCAGATCCGGGCGTACTCGGTCCCGAATTCGCCGGCCCAGTACATGAAGGCGTGGGAGGGGGTGGACAGCACCAGCTTGTCGACGCCGCGCTGTTCCATCACGGCCAGGCGCGCCTCATGGGTCATTCGCGCCAGGAGGTTGGCCTCGGCCTCTGCGTCGGTCGCCGCCTTGGCCGGCTGTTTGGTGCCGAGCGAGAAATGCCCCACCGTCAGCCCTTGCGGCTTCATGAAAGGGCCCCAGAACGGATGCCGGTTCAGCATGCCTGGAGTGAAGAGGTGCGCATGGACGTCGATCAGCATGGTCTGCCTTGCGTGTCTGTCATTGAAATCTTATTCTCACTGTCGAATGACAACTTGCAAGTCACGAGGCGATATTCTTTTGCGCGTCGGACGAGGGGCGGAGCCTGAATGATGTCCCTGCACGCGGTCGGACGGCGCGACCGGAGTCTCCTGGCGGTCGCAATCGTCGGGGCCGCCTTCTGCCTCCGGCTGGTGTTCGCGAGCCTTTCGGTGCGCCTGCCGGAGGTCGCCCTGGCGACGGGTCTTGCGCCCTGGCAGGTCGGCTTGCTGACCACCTTGCCGGTGCTGTGCCTCGGGGTTTTCGCCCCCCTGGCGCCCCGGCTGGCGCAACTATGGGGAACCGAACGCAGCCTGTTCGGCGCCCTGTTGCTGATCGCGCTGGGGACGGCGTGCCGGGCCCTTGGACCGGTCTGGGCCCTGTTCTCGTTTTCGATCCTGGCGGGCGCCGCCATCGCCACGGCCAATGTGTTGCTGCCCGCGCTCGTGAAGCGGGACTTCCAGGACCGGACCGCCTTGCTGACGGGGGCCTATGTCACGGCGATCTCCGGCGGGGCGGCCCTGGCGGCCGCCGTCACGGTGCCCGTCGAGACGGCGCTGGGCGGCGGCTGGCGCATCGGACTGGCGATGTGGGCCGTCCCGGTCGTCGTCGTCTTGCTGTTGTGGGCGCCGCAGGCGGGGCGCGAGACGTCAGGGACCCGGGCTGCGGCGGCGTCGGTCCCGGGTCTTTGGCGCGATCCGCTGGCGTGGAGCGTGGCGCTCTTCATGGGACTTCAGTCGGCGCTGGCGTTTTGCGTGCTGGGATGGCTGGCGCCCATCCTGCGCGAGCGCGGGCTCGACGCCGAGACCGCGGGGCTGGTGCTGTCCGTCCTGATTCTGGTCCAGCTGGCGACCTCCCTGACCATACCGGCTGTCGCCGCGCGCTGGCCCGACCAGCGGGTTCTGGCCCTGGTGTTGTCGCTCGCCGCGACGGGCGGCCTGTTGGGGCTGTTGCTGGCGCCCCTGTCGGGCGTCTGGGTCTGGGCGATCGTTCAGGGGTTGGCGCAGGGGGGGCTGTTCTCTCTGGCCCTGACCCTGGTGATCCTGCGCTCGTCCGACAGTTCTGTGGCGTCGCACCTGTCGGGCATGGCCCAGGGCGTCGGCTATGTCCCGGCGGCGCTCGCGCCGCTGGGCGTGGGGCTGCTGCACCAATGGACCGGCGGGTTTGAAGCCGTGGCCGCGCTGGTGGCGGTGATCGGCCTGGGTCTCGTGGCGGCCGGCCTGATCGCGGGCCAGGACAGGGTCGTCGCGCCCGCGCCCTTGAAATCAATTCGCTAGAATCGGACGTCTCATGACCCAGTCGCATTCTCCGGACTCGCCTTGCCTCAGGTTCAAGGGGCGGGTCGCCGTCGTGACCGGCGCGGGAGGGGGCATCGGCAAGGCCGCGGCCCTATTGCTGGCCCGTCAGGGCGCCCTGGTCGCGGTCAACGACGTGGATCCGGTCATGGCGGCGGCCGCCGTCTCCGATATCGAGGCGGCCGGCGGTCGCGGCCTGGCCCTGGCCGGGGACGCCGCCGACGAGGCCTTCGCGGCCGAGGCGGTCGCCGAAGTCATGCGCGCCTGCGGCCGCATCGATGTGCTGGTGAACAATGTCGGGATCTCGGTCGTGGCCCCGGCCGAAGACTTCGTGGCCTGGGACCGCGTGGTGCGGACGAACCTCTATTCCCAGTTCTACTGGTCGAAAGCCGTCGCGAACGCGGCGATGATCCCGGCCGGGCGCGGGTCGATCGTCAATGTGGCCTCCATCGCCGGTCTTGCCGCCGTGCCGAACCAGATCGGGTATGTCGTGTCCAAGCACGGGGTCATCGGGCTGACACGGTCCCTGGCGGTCGAATGGGGACGTCACGGAATTCGCGTCAACTGCGTCTGCCCCGGCATCACGGCCACGGATTTGACCACCGGGGCGAGCGGGATGGATCCGGAACGGCTAAGGGCCCGCATCGCTCGCGTGCCCATGGGGCGGATGGGCGAGGCCGAAGAACAGGCCCAGGCCATTGCCTACCTGGCGTCGGACGACGCCGCCTACGTCTCCGGCCTGATCATGAATGCGGACGGGGGGCAGCTGGCGCTGCATTCCGGCGTGATGACGTGACAAGGTACGCGCTGAGGAGCGCCGATGACTGAGCGCGCTGAAGGCCTTCTCGCCCCGTTGGGCGTGCCGGTATTCCGTAGAATCTGGTCGGCAAGTCTCTTGTCGAACTTCGGCATCCTGATCCAGGGGGTGGGGGCCGCCTGGAGCATGAGCCGCCTGACCGACGACGCCATGATGGTGGCCCTGGTCCAGACCGCCCTGATGCTTCCCATCATGCTCTTCGCCCTGCCGGCCGGCGCGATCTCCGACATGTTCGACCGGCGCCTGGTCTGCATTGGCGCGCTGAGCTTCGCGCTCGCCGGGGCGGTCGGCCTGTGCGTGGTGACGCTTCTGGGGCTCCTGACGCCGCCGATCCTGCTGGCCTCCTGTTTCGTCGTGGGCAGCGGGATGGCCGTCTTCGGTCCCGCCTGGCAGGCGTCAGTCTCCGAACAGGTGCCGGGCGAGGCCCTGCCGTCGGCCATCGCGCTCAACGGGATCAGCTATAATGTCGCCCGAAGCTTCGGGCCGGCCATCGGCGGCGTTCTCGTCGCCGCGGTGGGGGCGATCGGCGCCTTCGTGGTCAATGCCGTCTTCTATCTGCCCTTGCTGGTGGTTTTGGTGCTGTGGAAGCGCAAGCAGGAACCGGCGCGACTGGCGCCCGAAACCTTCTGGCGCGCCCTCGTGTCGGGCGTGCGCTTCATCCGCTACGCCCCGTCCCACCGGGTCTTCATTGTCCGAACCCTGCTGTTCGGCCTGATCGGCGGCGTCGTTCCCGCCCTGATGCCCCTGATCGCGCGCGAGCTTCTGCAGGGCGACGCGCCGGTCTACGGTCTCCTCCTGGGCGCCTTCGGCCTGGGGGCGGTGATCGGCGCCGTCATGCTGCCGTCGATCCGCCGCCGCTTTAAGACGGAACCCTCCAGCCGCCTTTCAGCCGTCGTCATGGGGGCGGCGATCATCGTCGCCGCCGTCAGCCGCCATGAGGTTGCGACCCTGCTGGCGCTCCTGGCCGCGGGCGTGGCCTGGACCAGCGTGCTGACGCTCTACAGCATCTCCATCCAGGTCTCTGCGCCGCGTTGGGTCGCCGGGCGGGCCCTGGCCATCTTCCAGGCGACGATCGCCGGCGGCGTAGCCCTTGGCGCCTGGGGCTGGGGCCGCTGCGCCGACCAGATCGGGGTGGGCGACACGCTTCTGGTCGCGGGGCTGCTGATGACGGCCTCGGCCTTCGTCGGGTTTTGGCTGCGGCTGCCGGACATGTCCCTGCCGCCCGAAGATCGACGCCTCGATCGGGCCGGACCCGCTGTCGGTCTCGACATCACCGCGCGCAGCGGACCCATCGTCATCGAGATCGACTATGTCGTGCCGGCGCGCAATGCGCGCGCCTTCTACGCCGTGATGCAGAAGGTGCGCCGCTACCGCCTGCGCACCGGCGGCTACGGATGGTCCATCGCCCGGGACATCACAGACGCCACGCGCTGGACCGAGCGGTTCCACGCCCCCACCTGGAACGACTACCAGCATCTGGTCCATCGCGGCGAGGGCTCGGGACGGGAGGGGCTGGACGAAAGCCGGGCGCTTCTGGATCCCTCGGCGCCGGTCCAGGTCCGGCGGCTGCTGGAGAGACCGGCGGGTTCGGTGCGGTGGCGGGACGAAACCCCGGATCTCGACGTCGGTCCTGATTCTGCCGGGACGACGCCCTGATCCTGGTCGAGCGGGAGGGAGCCGACGCCGAGGTCGGGCCGAGGCTTCAGGCGAGCGTCAACGCAGGGGCAGGGCGGTCGTCATCTTGGCGGCGCCCAGGGACATGGTCGAGTTGATCTCCTGCACGGTGGGCAGGGTGAGCAGGCGGCCGAAGGCGAGCTCGCGATAGTCCTCCACGGTGCCGGTGATGATCCTGAGCAGGAAGTCGAACGGTCCCATGGTGGGGTGGATCTCGATGACCTCCGGCAGCCGGGAGACGGCGTCGATGAACTCCGTGAGGTTGGTCCGGCCGTGGGCCGACAGCTTGACGTTGGCGAAGATCGTGGTGTGGAGGCCGAGCTTTTCGGCGACCAGGCGCGGCCTGGCGTCCACGACATAGCCCTCGGCCTTCAAACGATTGAGGCGGCGCCAGCACGGGGACTGCGAGAGCCCGACGCGGTCCGCCAGTTCTGACGTCGTCAGGGGGAAGACCCGCTGGACCACATCAAGGATGCGTCGGTCGATTTCGTCCGGTTCAAAGGCCGTCATGGGCGCGCTCTCGAAAACAGCTGGCGAGGATTCCTAATCCATAATCTATTTCAGTAATAGATTTTCATTTCGATCCTAGAACTTTTTGGCGCGATTTCGAGAACGGGGCGCCCGGCGGGATGGGTCAGTATCGCAGCTCAACCTCGGTCGAGATCATGCAAAACCGTCCTTCTCTGCGCCTTCACATTCCCGAGCCGACCGCCCGCCCCGGCGACGCTCCGGCCTTTGATCGCTCCCTCATTCCCGAGCCGGGCGAGACCCGCCGTCCCGAGACGACGGCGGTCGAAGGGGAGATGCGCGATCTGCCCTATGGTCTGGTGCGGGTTCTCGACGACGCCGGCGAAGCCTCGGGGCCGTGGGATCCGAAGCTTCCGGCGGAGACCCTGCTGGCCGGCCTTCGCGCCATGCTGCTGACCCGCGCCTTCGACGAGCGCCTGTTCAGGGCGCACCGCCAGGGCAAGACCAGCTTCTACATGAAGTCGACGGGCGAGGAGGCGATCGGGGCCGCCCAGTCCCTCTTCCTCGACCGTGACGACATGTGCTTCCCG
Source organism: Brevundimonas sp. P7753 (assembly GCF_013386595.1). Lineage (NCBI taxonomy): Bacteria > Pseudomonadati > Pseudomonadota > Alphaproteobacteria > Caulobacterales > Caulobacteraceae > Brevundimonas > Brevundimonas sp. P7753. The sequence continues at coordinate 8,360 of NZ_JACARP010000103.1, forward strand.
ACCTATCGGGTCCTGAGCTGGCTGATGGCGCGGAACTATCCGCTCATCGACCTGTGCAACCAGATCTTCTCGAATGCGAAGGATCCCCTCAAGGGGCGCCAGCTCCCCATCCTCTATTCGGCGCGGGACTACGGCTTCTATTCGCTCTCGGGCAATGTCGGCAGCCGGTTCGGCCACGCGGTCGGCTGGGCCATGGCCTCGGCCTTCAAGGGCGGGCAATCCATCGCCCTGGCCTATATCGGCGAAGGCACGACCGCGGAGGGCGACTTCCACGAGGCCCTGACCTTCGCCAGCGTCTATCGGGCGCCGGTGATCCTGTGCGTCACCAACAACCAGTGGGCCATCTCGAGCTTCTCGGGCATCGCCGGGGCCAATGAGACGACCTTCGCGGCCAAGGCCCTGGCCTACGGCCTGCCGGGCTTGCGCGTCGACGGCAACGACTTCCTGGCCGTCTGGGCGGCCACGGAGTGGGCGGCGGAGCGGGCGCGGATGAACCTCGGAGCCACCCTGATCGAACTCTACACCTACCGGGCCTCGGGCCACTCCACGTCGGATGATCCGACCAAGTACCGGCCGGCCGACGAGGCCGAGGCTTGGCCCCTGGGCGATCCGGTGGAGCGGCTCAAGACCCACATGATCGGATTGGGGCTCTGGGACGAGGACCGCCACGCCGCACTGCAGGCCGAGCTCGACGCCGAGGTGCGCGCGGCGGTCAAGGAAGCGGAGGCCGTGGGCACCCTCGGCAAGTCCAAGCCCAGCGTGAAGGAGATGTTCGAGGGCGTCTTCAAGGACCCCGACTGGCGGGTCGTCGAACAACGCCGCGAACTGGGGATCTGATCCAATGCCGACGATGAACATGATCCAGGCGCTGAACTCGGCGCTCGACGTGATGCTGACCGAGGATCCCGACACGCTGATCTTTGGCGAGGACGTCGGCTATTTCGGCGGCGTCTTCCGCGTCACCGACGGCCTGCAGAAGAAGCACGGCCTGACCCGCTGTTTCGACGCCCCGATCTCCGAGGGCGGGATCGTCGCCACGGCCATCGGCATGGGGGCCTTCGGGCTGCGGCCCATCCCGGAAATCCAGTTCGCCGACTATATCCTGCCGGCCTTCGACCAACTGGTGTCGGAGGCGGCGCGCCTGCGCTATCGCTCCAACGGCGAGTTCTGGGCCCCGATCACGGTGCGCTCGCCCTATGGCGGCGGCATCTTCGGCGGCCAGACCCACAGCCAGAGCCCGGAAGCCATCTTCGCCCACATCACCGGGCTGAAGACGGTCATCCCGTCCAATCCCTATGACGCCAAGGGCCTGCTGATCGCTTCGATCGAAGACGATGATCCGGTCATCTTCCTCGAGCCCAAGCGCCTCTACAACGGGCCCTTCGACGGGCGTCACGAACAGGCGCTCAAGACCTGGGCGGGCGATCCCATGGCCGAGGTGCCGGCCGGTCGCTACACCGTGCCGCTCGGCAAGGCCGCCATCGTGCGCGAGGGGACAGAGGCGACCGTGCTGGCCTATGGCACCATGGTCCACGTCGCCCTGGCTGGGATCGAGGACAGCGGCGTGGACGCCGAACTGATCGATCTTCGCTCCATCGTTCCCCTGGACGTCGACGCCATCGTCGCCTCGGTCAAGAAGACCGGACGGTGCGTCATCCTGCATGAGGCGTCGCGGTTCGGCGGCTTCGGCGGAGAGCTTTCCGCCCTGGTCCAGGAGCGCTGCTTCTATCACCTGAAGAGCGCCGTCCAGCGGGTCGCCGGTTGGGACACGCCTTATCCGCACGCCTTCGAGTGGGATTATTTCCCCGGGCCCGCCCGTCTTGCGGCGGCCCTCAAGCGCACGATGGAGGACTAGGCCATGGGGCGCTATCTGTTCCGATTGCCCGATGTCGGCGAAGGCGTCGCCGAGGCCGAGATCGTCGCCTGGCTGGTCAAGGTCGGCGACGTCGTCGAGGAAGACCAGAACCTGGCCGAGGTCATGACCGACAAGGCGACGGTCGAGATCAGCTCGCCGGTCGCGGGCGTGGTCGTCGCCGTCCACGGCGAGGTGGGCGGCATGCTGCCCGTCGGCGCTGTCCTGGTCGAGTTCGAGAGCGAAGCGGGCGTGGAAGCGCCGGCCGCTGCGGCGCCCGTTCCGCCTGAAGCGATGATCGAAGTCGCCCCGTCGCCAGCTCCGTCGCCAGCGCCGGTTCCGCCCCCTGCGCCGGCCCTTGCGGAAAGGGCGGCCGCGCCGTCCGGCGTTTCGCGTCGCAGCGCTTCATCCGGCCGTTCTGCGGGGGAGGCGCCGCTGGCTTCGCCCTCGACCCGGCGACGCGCCCTGGATCTCGGCGTGTCCCTGATCCAGGTCCCCGGCACGGGGCCGGCGGGTCGGATCACGCCCGACGACCTCGAAGCCTATCTGGTGGCGGACGGCGAAGACGGCGCCCGCTCGTCCCTGGTCGCTCGCACCGGAGTGAACGACACCCGCATCGTCGGCCTGAGGCGCAAGATCGCCGAGAAGATGCAGGAGGCCAAGCGCCGCATCCCGCACATCAACTATGTCGAGGAATGCGACCTGACCGAGCTGGAGGCTCTGCGTCTCGACCTCAACCTGCACCGGACCGAGGATCAGCCCAAGCTGACCCTGCTGCCCTTCATCATGCGCGCCATGGTCAAGGCCCTGCCGGACTATCCGCAGATCAACGCCCGCTATGACGACGACGCCGGGGTGCTGCACGCCCACGAAGGCGTGCACATCGGCATCGCCACACAGACGCCCAACGGGCTGATCGTGCCGGTCGTGCGTCATGCCGAGGCGCGCGACCTCTGGGATTGTGCGCGCGAAGTCGCGCGGCTGGCCAGGGCCGTGCGCGACGGAACGGCCGCGCGCGAGGAACTGTCCGGCTCGACCATCACCCTGACCAGCATGGGACCGCTCGGCGGGATCTCCTCCTCGCCGGTGATCAATCATCCCGAGGTGGCCATCCTCAACCCCAACAAGCTGGTCGACCGGCCGATGGTGCAGGGGTCCTTCGTCACGGTGCGCAAGATGATGAACCTGTCGTCCGCCTTCGATCACCGGATCGTCGACGGCTACGACGGCGCCCTGTTCGTGCAGCGCGTCAAACGCCTGCTCGAACACCCCGCCCTGATCTTCATGGACTGATGCGATGACCGAGACCCTCAGACCCAAGGTCCTCGTCGTCGGCGGGGGACCGGGCGGCTATGTGGCCGCCATTCGCGCCGGACAGCTGGGGCTCGACACGGTTCTGGTCGAGACCGGCCGGCTGGGCGGCACCTGTCTGACGCGCGGCTGCATTCCTTCCAAGGCCCTGATCCACGCCGCCGGCCTCTATGAGGAGGCCGTGGCGGCGTCGGGGGAGGCGGGGCGGTTCGGCATCCGCCTGAGCCAGCCGCCGAGCCTTCGGTTCGACGAGACCATGGGCTGGAAGGACGGGATCGTCGATCGGCTGAGCGGCGGCGTGAGCGGCCTTCTGCGCAAGGCCGGGGTCCGGGTCGTCACGGGATGGGCGAGCTTCTCCGACGCCAAGACCTGTACGGTCGAGACCGCCGCCGGAAGGATGTCTATCCAGGCTGAACACGTCGTCCTGGCGACGGGATCGACCCCGGTGGAGCTGCCCTTCCTGCCTTTCGGCGGCGGGGTGATCTCCTCGACCGACGCCCTTTCCCTGACGGAGGTTCCGACGGCCCTTGCGGTGGTCGGCGGCGGCTATATCGGGCTGGAGCTCGGGATCGCCTTCGCCAAGCTGGGGTCGAAGGTGACCATCGTCGAGGCGCAGGATCGCATCCTTCCGCTGTACGACAGCCGGCTGACGGAGCCGGTGTCGCGATGGTTGACCAAGCACGGCGTCGTCGTCCACCTCGGCGCTAAGGCCCTGGGACAGGATGATGCGGGGCTGCTGATCCAGACGGCCGACGGAACTGAACCGGTCCTGGTTCCGGCCGACCGCATCCTGGTCACCGTGGGGCGCCAGCCTCTGACGGAGGGCTGGGGGCTGGAGCAGATGGGGCTGGCCGTGGAAGGCCGGTTCGTGAAGGTCGACGACCGCTGCGCGACGTCGACGACCGGGGTCTGGGCCATCGGCGATCTCGTGGGCGAACCCATGCTGGCCCACAAGGCGTCGGCCCAGGGCGAGATGGTCGCCGAAATCATCGCCGGTCACAGGCGCCGGTTCGATCCTGTCGCCATCGCCGCCGTCTGTTTCACCGAACCCGAGATCGTCAGCGTCGGCCTGATGCCCGATCAGGCGCCCGAGGGCGTCGAGACCCTCGTCGGCCAGTTCCCCTTCCAGGCCAACGGCCGGGCGCTGTCGATGGAGGCGGGCGACGACGGCGGCTTCGTGCGCGTCCTGGCGCGCAAGTCCGACCACCGGATCCTGGGGCTCCAGGCGGTGGGCCGCCACGTCTCGGAACTGGCGGGAGAGTTTTCGACCCTGATGGAGATGGGGGCCGTTCTGGAAGACGTCGCCGGCGTCATCCACGTCCATCCCACCCTGGGCGAGGCCGTCCACGAAAGCGCCCTGAAGGCGCTTGGCCACGCCCTTCACATCTGATGTCCGAGCACATGTCATGAGCATTCCCTTCGCGCTCCAATCCATGGAATTCGGCCTCGGCGAGAACGCCGACGCCATTCGTGACGTCACCGCCCGCTGGGCCGCCGACCGGTTGGCCCCGCTCGCCGCCGAAATCGATGAGAAGAACGCGTTCAAGCGCGAGCTCTGGCCCGAAATGGGCGAGCTGGGCCTGCACGGCATCACGGTCGAGGAAGAGTTCGGCGGCTTAGGGCTAGGCTACCTCGAACACGTCGTGGCGATGGAAGAAGTGTCGCGCGCCTCGGCCTCGATCGGCCTGAGCTATGGCGCCCACTCCAACCTCTGCGTCAATCAGATCCGCCGCTGGGGCACGCCCGAGCAGAAGCAGAAATACCTGCCGAAACTGATCTCGGGCGAACACGTCGGCTCGCTGGCCATGTCGGAGGCCGGTTCGGGCTCCGACGTCATGTCGATGCGCACCCGCGCCGACAAGAAGGGCGACCGATACGTCCTGAACGGCGCCAAGTTCTGGATCACCAACGCCCCCTCGGCCGATACGCTGGTGGTTTACGCCAAGTCCGACCCCGAGGCCGGCTCCAAGGGCTGCACCGCCTTCATCGTCGAGCGCGGCATGAAGGGCTTCTCGGTCTCCAAGAAGCTGGACAAGATGGGGATGCGCGGCTCGGACACCGCCGAACTGGTGTTCGAGGACTGCGAGATTCCGGAAGAGAACGTCATGGGCCCGGTCGGCGGCGGCGCCGGCGTGCTGATGAGTGGTCTGGACTATGAGCGCGCTGTCCTGTCGGGCGGTCCACTGGGCATCATGCAGGCGGCGCTGGACGTGGTCCTGCCCTACGTCCGCGAGCGCAAGCAGTTCGGCAAGCCCATCGGCGGGTTCCAGCTGATGCAGGCCAAGGTCGCCGACATGTACGTCGCCCTGAACAGCGCCCGCGCCTATGTCTATGCCGTGGCCCGCGCCTGCGACCAGGGCAAGACCACCCGCTACGATGCAGCCGGAGCGATCCTGCTGGCCTCGGAAAACGCGGTGAAGGTGTCGCTGGAGGCCGTTCAGGCCCTGGGCGGCGCCGGCTACACCCGGGAATGGCCGGTCGAGCGCCTGGTCCGCGACGCCAAGCTCTATGACATCGGCGCCGGCACCAACGAAATCCGCCGCTTCCTGATCGGGCGCGAGCTGCTGGGCTCATGAGCGCTCCGGTCCTCGTTTCGACGCTGCTCACGAACAGCGATCAGTTCAAGAGCAATACAGCCCACAACCGCGACCTCGCCGAGACCCTCCGCAGCGCGGTGGCGAAGGTCGGCCTGGGCGGAGGACAGCGCGCGCGCGACCGTCATGTGGCCCGCGGCAAGCTGTTGCCGCGCGACCGGGTCGAGCGCCTGCTGGATCCCGGCTCGCCCTTCCTCGAGGTGGGCCAGCTGGCCGCCAGCGGCATGTACGGTGACGCCCTGGACCCGGACGGCGCGCCGGGCGCGGGCATGATCTGCGGCGTCGGCCGGGTCTCGGGCCGGGAGGTCATGATCGTCGCCAACGACCCGACGGTGAAGGGCGGCGCCTACTTCCCCATGACGGTGAAGAAGCATCTGCGCGCACAGGAAATCGCCGAGCAGAACAACCTGCCCTGCGTCTATCTGGTCGATTCGGGCGGGGCCAACCTGCCGCATCAGGCCGAGGTCTTCCCCGACCGCGACCACTTCGGGCGCATCTTCTTCAATCAGGCGCGGATGAGCGCCAAGGCGATCCCGCAGATCGCCTGCGTCATGGGCTCCTGCACGGCGGGCGGCGCCTATGTCCCGGCCATGTCCGACGAGACGGTGATCGTGCGCAATCAGGGCACCATCTTCCTGGCCGGTCCACCCCTGGTGAAGGCCGCCACCGGCGAGGTCATCTCGGCCGAGGAGCTGGGCGGCGCGGACACCCATGGCCGCAAGTCCGGCGTGGTCGACCATGTGGCGGACAGTGACGAACACGCCCTGACCATCGTGCGCGACATCGTCTCGCACCTGCCGCGGCAGGGCGGGGCGGACCTCGACCTGGCGCCCGTGCGAGCGCCGCTCTATCCGGCGGAAGACCTCTACGGGATTGTTCCCCAAGACGTGCGAGCGCCCTACGACGTGCGCGAGATCATCGCCCGCATCGTCGACGGTTCGGAGTTCCATGAGTTCAAATCCCTGTACGGCGCCACCCTGGTCTGCGGCTTCGCTCACATCTGGGGGGCGCCGGTCGCCATCCTGGCCAACAACGGCGTCCTGTTCTCGGAGAGCGCCCAGAAGGGCGCGCACTTCATCGAACTGGCCTGCAAGCGCAAGATTCCGCTGCTCTTCCTGCAGAACATCTCGGGCTTCATGGTCGGCGGCAAGTACGAGGCCGAGGGCGTCGCCAAGCACGGCGCCAAGCTGGTCACCGCCGTCGCCTCGGCCGAGGTGCCCAAGTTCACCGTCCTGATCGGCGGCAGCTTCGGCGCCGGCAACTACGGCATGTGCGGCCGGGCCTACAGCCCGCGCTTCCTCTTCACCTGGCCCAACAGCCGCATTTCCGTCATGGGCGGCGAGCAGGCGGCCTCGGTCCTGGCCACCGTCCACCGCGACGCCGAGACCTGGACGGCCGACGAAGCCGAAGCCTTCAAGGCCCCGATCCGCCAGAAGTACGAGGATGAGGGCAACCCCTACTACGCCACCGCCCGCCTCTGGGACGACGGCGTCATCGACCCGGCCCAGACCCGCGACGTCCTGGGCCTGGCCATCAGCGCCAGCCTGAACGCCCCCATCCCCGAGACGCGCTTCGGCGTGTTCCGGATGTGACGGAGAGGACGTCGTTGGAAAGCCTGGCTGGACTGGCGGATGAGGAGCTCGAGCTGGCGCGTCGTCATCTGGGCAAGCTGATCGCGGACACCAATCAGGCCATGGCCCGGTGCGGCCCGGGACCGGGCTGGGATTCCCTGCTCGAGCGTCTGGGCGCGGCCATGGCCGACTATGTGGGCGAAACGCACCGCCGGGCCGGGGCGGCGTCGCACGCCGCTCCCGCAGCGGGATTGAGGTTCTGATGTTCAAATCCCTTCTGGTCGCCAATCGCGGCGAGATCGCCTGCCGCGTCTTCCGCACCGCCCGCCGCCTGGGCCTGCGCACCATCGCCGTCTATTCCGAGGCGGACGCGAACGCCCTGCACGTGCGCGAGGCGGACGAAGCGGTGCTGATCGGCCCGGCGGCGGCGCGCGACTCCTATCTGGATGCGGCCAAGGTGCTGGCGGCGGCCAAGGCGGCGGGGGCCGAGGCCATCCACCCCGGCTACGGCTTCCTGTCCGAGAACGCCGACTTCGCCGAGGCCGTGATCGCCGCCGGCCTGGTCTGGGTCGGCGCCCCGCCGTCCGCCATCCGCGCCATGGGCCTGAAGGATGCGGCCAAGGCCCTGATGATCGACGCGGGGGTTCCCGTCACGCCCGGCTACATGGGAGAGGACCAGGGGCCCGAACGACTCAGGGCCGAGGCGGACGCCATAGGCTATCCTGTCCTGATCAAGGCGGTGGCCGGCGGCGGCGGCAAGGGCATGCGCCGGGTCGACGCCTCCGAAGACTTCCTGGACGGCCTGCAGTCCTGTCGCCGCGAGGCCGCGGCCGCCTTCGGCGACGATCGCGTCCTGATAGAGAAATACATCCTGTCGCCCCGCCATATCGAGGTGCAGGTCTTCGGCGACCGCCACGGGAACGTCGTGCATCTGTTCGAACGCGACTGCTCGCTGCAGAGGCGACATCAGAAGGTGATCGAGGAGGCGCCCGCGCCCGGCATGACGCCCGAGGTGCGCGAGGCGGTCTGTGCGGCGGCCGTGAAGGCGGCCCGGGCCGTAGGCTATGTGGGGGCCGGAACCATCGAGTTCATCGCCGATGCGTCCGAGGGCCTGAAGGCCGACCGCATCTGGTTCATGGAGATGAACACCCGGCTCCAGGTCGAACATCCGGTCACCGAAGCGATCACCGGCCAGGATCTGGTGGAGTGGCAGTTGCGCGCGGCCGCCGGCGAAGTCTTGCCGAAGCGACAGGAGGAGCTGGCTATCGACGGCTGGGCCATGGAGGCGCGGCTCTACGCTGAAAATCCGAGCACCGGCTTCCTGCCCTCGATCGGCCGGCTGGACCACCTGCGCCTGCCAGATGGCGTGCGGGTCGACACCGGGGTCCATGAAGGCGACGAGGTCACGGCCTTCTATGACCCCATGATCGCCAAGCTGATCGTCCACGCCCCGACGCGGCAGGCGGCCGCCGCGAAACTGGCCGAGGCCGCCGGGCGCGTGGAGGCCTGGCCCGTCCGCACCAATGCGGCCTTCCTGGCGCGCGCCGCCGCCGACGACGCCTTCATCGCCGGCCGCGTGGACACCGGCTTCATCGAGCGCGGCGTCGACGCCCTTGTCCCCGGCGCAGAGCCTTCGCTCGCGGTCCAGGCGGCTGCGGCGGCCGCCCTGGTCTCGAGGCCGGACGGCGGGGCCTGGACGGGCCTGACCGGCTTTCGGGCCAACGCCCCCGTCCAGCGCGAGGTCACGGTCTCCATTGCGGGTCTTGCCTATCGGGTCGAGGCGGCGCGGGCCTCGCCGGGACGCGTCGCGACCGTCGGGGGTCACGAGATTCTCTTTCTTCACGGGGAGGCCTGGCCGTTCGGACCTGGCCGCATCGAGGGAAGAGGCGAAGGCGAGCGCCTTTCGGACGGCGTCATTCTCAGCCCCATGCCGGGCAAGGTCATCGCGATCGAGGTCGAGGAGGGCCAGATCGTCAGCCGCGGCCAGAGGCTCCTGACCCTGGAGGCCATGAAGATGGAGCACGGCATGGCGGCGCCCTTCGACGGGCGTGTGGTCGGTCTTGCCGTCGTCGCAGGGGACCAGGTCCCGGACGGCGCCGTGCTTGTGCGGATTGAGGCGGCGTCCGACTGATCTCCGGCCTTCAAGGCCGTCCTCGCGTCTGGCCTTCAACAGCTGGCGGCGGGGCGCCGATGGGGCGAACCGCGGCGCCGCGACCCTTCTAGGCCCCGAGTTCGGCCATTCGCGCCTGATGGCGTTCGAAATGGCCTGGACGAAGCTCAACCCAGACTCCGCGCGCGACGGCCAGGTCGCGGGCGCTTCCCTGCAGGCGCAGGACGCCGGTCAGATGGTTGCGGCGTCCTTCCCGTGAGGCGATCTCAAGATGAAGTTCAAGCGGTTGTTCGACGGGCACGGGCAGCAGGTAGTCTACCGTGAGGGTGGCCGTGACCGATTTGACGCCCCTATGCGTCAGGAAGCGGCCCAGGACATCGTCGAACACGGCGGCTGTCCAGCCTCCATGCGCCACGCGCGGACCGCCTTCGAAGGCGGCGGGGCAGGAGAGGCGCACGCGTGCGGCGGTTTCGCTCAAGGCGACGAAGTCGTCCGCGCCGAAGCGACAGGGCGTCTTGCTCGTCTGGCAGCCGCGGCAGGGCGAAACGTGGTCAGGGGTCATGAGGGCGTCCAGCGCAAGCTTTGATTGAATTTACTCTATTGAGATCATTCTTCTGTCACTAGAAGAATATAGCTAGGAAGGGTCGAGCGGATTCACGTCGTTTCGACGCCGGTTTCGACGACGACGCTCTTTGGCGTGGTTGGGGGCTTTCAGGAGAGACTATGGCGGGGCCGGCAGCCGAAAGAGCCTTGGACGTCGACGACGAGGTCGAGGCGATCCTGACAGGGGAGGCCGCGGACGCGAACGAACGCATGGTGCTGGTGAAGCCCGTCTCGAACGCCATCCGGATCCTGAAGTATCTGGTGGAAGTCGGCGGGCCGACCCGCTCCGTCACGATCTCACGCACGCTCGGCATCAACGCCAGCACCTGTTTCAACATACTTCGCACCCTGGTGGTCGAGGACATCGTCGAATTCGATGCGGTGGCCAAGACCTATACGGTGGGCATGGGCCTGACCGCCCTGGTCGGAGAACTCCTGACCGAGGGCCAGAGGGTCGCGGCGGCCGCGCCGCTCATGGCGGAGATCGCCGCGCGCTTCCATATCACGGTGACGCTGTGGAAGCGGCTGGGCGTCGACAAGATCGTGCTGGTGAAGAGCGTCGCCAGTCCCGCGGACGTGCGCGTTGAAATGGCTGAGGGGCAGCGGCTGCCCATCCTGATGGCCGCCACCGGACGCGCCATGGCGCCCTATCTCGGCTGGACCCCCAAGGCGCTGAAGGCGTCGTTCAAGTCGCTGCGCTGGCAGGCCCCGCTGACGTTCGAGGAATACTGGGCCCAGGTCGAGGCGGCCCAGGCGCGGGGGTGGGCGGTCGACCGCGGCTATTTCACGCGCGGGGTCCAGACCGTGGCCGCGCCCGTGTTCGACCGCGCGGGAGAGGTGACCTTCACCATCGTCGGGGTCATGCTCTCCGAACAGTATGAAGACGCCGCCCTAGGCGAGATCGGCGAAGCCCTGCGGGACGTGTCGCACCGTTTGACGCGCGCTCTGACCTGATCCTCTTCGCCGATCGCAACCGGATCGCCTGAGGACGCCCTTCCATCTGGGCGAAGAGTCACAAGCTTGCACGCTCCGGGCAGGGGCGGGCGTCAGCTGGCGCGCCGTTTTCGCCGGCCGTTTGATCGCGCCGCGGCCAGGTCATGCGCAATCAGGCGTGGACGTGAAGATTGTTCTTCATATAGAATGTCATTCTGAAAATAGCGTCGTTGGCGGTCCAGCTCTACCGGGGCGGCCGGCAGCGTCGAGAACGCGGAGGAGTGCGCATGACTGTCGATGACCTGATCCTTGTGAGCGTGGACGATCACGTGATTGAGCCTCCGGGGGCGTTTACGCCGCACTGGCCGGCGCACCTGAAGGGTCGCGAGCCGAAGATCGAGCAGAGGGACGGCCGCGACGTCTGGATGTTCGAGGAGAAGGCGGCGGGCTACATGGGCCTGAACTCGGTGGTGGGCCGTCCCAAGGAAGAATACGGGATGGAGCCGCTCAACTACGAGCAGATGCGCCGGGGCACCTGGGACATCAAGGCGCGGGTCGAGGACATGGACGCCAACGGCATCCTGGGGTCGCTCTGCTTCCCGACCTTCCCGGGCTTCGCCGGGGCGCGTTTCCAGACGGCGTCGCGGCAGGACCCCGAGGTCGCTCTTGCGGCCATCCGGGCCTACAACGACTGGCACTGCTTCGACTGGGCGGGCGCGGCGCCGGGGCGCTTCATCCCGCTGATGCTGACGCCCTTCTGGGACATGCAGGCGGCGGTGGCCGAGGTCGAGCGGATGGTCAAGCTGGGCGTCCACGCCCTGTCCTTCTCCGACAACCCGGCGCTGTCGGGCTGGCCGTCGATCCATGATCCCTACTGGGACCCGCTGTGGAAGGTCTGCGCCGACAACCAGGTGGTGATCTGCTGCCACATCGGCACGGGGGCGGCGGCGAACCACGCCTCGGACCTGTCGCCGATCGACGCCTGGATCACCTCGATGCCGATCTCGATCGCCAACTCGGCGGCCGACTGGATCTGGGGGCCGATGTGGAAGAAGTTCCCGACCCTGAAGATGGCGCTGTCGGAGGGAGGGATCGGCTGGATCCCGTA
>NZ_JACARP010000104.1:0-436 GCF_013386595.1 Brevundimonas sp. P7753
TCAGGCCGCCCTGCCCGACCTGGTCATGACCCGCGACGGCGACCGCGTGACCCTGGAGTGGAAGACCGCAAACGGCGGTCCCTTCCTCCTGCCTGTCGAGGTCGAGGTGGACGGCCAGGCCCGCACCCTGCCCATGATCGACGGCCGCGCTGCCTTCACCGCCCCCGCCAGCGCCCACATCCTNNGAGCGCTGGAAGGCGTCGCACCAAGATCAAACCTCATAATGAGAAAAGAAAAGGGCGGAGCTGACGCTACCGCCCTTTTTTGATCAGAACTTCCAGCGGACGCTGATTGAGCCGGTATGGATTTCTGACTTGTCGCCCAACTGGCCATCATAGCCGGCATGGAAGCTGACACCGCTGTCCGTCTGGACCTTGGCGTCAAAAGCAAGACTCCAGGCGCTGGCGTCCAGCGGCGTCGTGATCATCGCTGGCGC
>NZ_JACARP010000104.1:450-839 GCF_013386595.1 Brevundimonas sp. P7753
CGAAGGTCGCGCCCGTGGTCACCTTCGGTTCGATCGAGCCGATGTACTGGGTGTCGGACAGGACGCGAGCGCCCATGCCTTGCCAGCCGCCTTCCTCGAAGGCGCCGCTACGCAGTGCCGTCCCCAGCACCTGCACCGCCGGACGCAGGTAGAAATGGCCTGAACGGATGGTGCGGCCTGCCTCTGCCCCCAGTTGGGCATAGCCGTTCTNNTGCCCAACTGCGGCGTGCGCCGATACCCAGGTCAAAGCCATCGCCCTGGGTGTTCATACGACCGCGGTCGATCGTCTGGCGGGCGAGGCTGTTGTAGCCGCCCGACAGCGACAGGGTCCAATCGGCGTTCAGGCGCTGTTCCATGCCGACGCGGGCGTTGAACACGCGGCTGGTGGC
>NZ_JACARP010000105.1:0-34684 GCF_013386595.1 Brevundimonas sp. P7753
GCGCCGTCGACGGCGCCTATCTGCTGAAGAAGATCGACGCCCGAGGCCAGGGTCTGATCCTGACCGGCTCGGGCGGCCGCAGCATCACTGGCGGCCTGAATTTCCGGGGCAATGCGGACATCACCGACGTCTCGCGCATCCGCCCCGGCGCCAAGGGTTCGTTCAAGGGCCCGATCCAGGCCGGCAAGACGCGCAGCGGACCCTGGACCATCAGCTTCGACGGACGCGGTTCGCGTCTGAGCCTAGGCATGGACGAACTGGATCGGCTGCTGGGCCAGACTCCGCGTCTGGCCATGGCCGGCTCCTACAACAAGGGCATCCTGGCCATCAACCGGGGCGAACTGACCGGCGCCGCCGGTCGCATGGGCACCAAGGGTCTGATCGAGGGCGGCAAGATGCGTCTGGCCCTCGACTGGAACGCCCGCGGCCCGTTCGGCGTCGGCCCCGTGGCCATCGACGGCGCCATGAGCGGCGACGGCGCCCTGACCGGCACCCTCGCCCAGCCGCGCGCCGACCTGCGCGCCGCCTTTGACAAGGTCTCGGCCAGCGGTCTGATCCTAACCAACGCCGACCTGATCCTCAGCTTCCGCAAGGGCGCCGACGCCTCGGACGGGCGCATCGTGCTCAACTCCGGTTCCAACTACGGCCCGGCCCGCGCCTCGGGCAACTTCTTCCTCGGCGGCAAACAGCTTCGCCTGACCGAGGTGGACGTCAACGCCGGCGGCGTGACCGCCCAGGGCGCCATCGCCCTGTCCAACAACTATCCCTCCAGCGCGGATATGACCTTCACCGCGCGGCAGGGTGCCTTCCTGGCTTCGGGCGAGGCCAATGGCCGGGTGCGCCTGACCGACGGCGGCGGCGATCAGAGCGCCGTCCTCGACGTCACCGGCCGCAACGTCCGCCTTCCCGGCTCGACCTGGGTGGTCCGCAGCCTGTCGCTCAAGGGGCAAGGCACGCTGGAGCGCCTGCCCTTCACCCTGTCCGCCGATGTCGGCGGCGCCACGCCGGTCCAGTTCAACGGCACGGGCGAGTATTCGCGCGAAGGTCCGGCCCAGACTGTCACCCTGCGCGGCGGCGGCCGCGTGCGCGAGGTCGCCTTCACCACCCGCGCCCCCGCCATCATCGCCCTGAACGGCGACGGTCGCGTGGTTCGGCTCGACCTGGGCGTCGGCGGCGGCGTCATGGCCGGCGAACTACGTCAGGACAAGTCCGGCAGCGTCATCCAGGCCGATCTGGCCAATGTCGAAATGGGCTCCCTCGTCCCCGACCTGCGCGGCCAGATCACGGGCCGCATCTCCCTGCAAGGCTCGGGCGACACCCTGAACGGCTCGGCCAACGTCGACCTGAAGCAGTTGCGCAGCATCGACGCCCCGCGCGGCTTGGCCGTGGACGGCACGCTGAACGCCGAGCTGACCGACAACGTCCTGCGCCTCAAGGCCCAGGCCAACGACGGCACGGCGGTCCAGGCCTCGGCGGAGGTCAGCCTGCCGGTTGAAGCCTCGGCGGCGCCGCTTCGCCTGGCTATCGAGCGCACCCGTCCCATGTCCGGGCAGATCGCGCTGAACGGCCAGATTCAGCCTATCTGGGACCTGTTCCTGGGCGGGGCGCAGTCCCTGTCCGGCCAGGTCGCCGGTCGCGCCACCCTGGCGGGTTCGCTGAACGACCCCCGGCTGAACGGTCGGCTGGACCTGACGCAAGGCACCTTCCGCGACAGCATCACCGGCCTGCGCCTCGAAGGCGTCAGCCTGGCCAGCCGTTTCGACGACAGCCAGGCCGTGATCGAACGGTTTGAAGCCGCAGATGGCCTCAAGGGCACCGTGGCCGGCAACGGCCAGCTGGGCCTGCGTCAGGGCTCGGGTTCGACCCTGCGGCTGGAGCTGACCCGCTTCCGCGTCATCGACAACGACATCGCCGAGGCGCGCGCCAACGGCGTGCTGACCGCCGTGCGCGGCGCGGACGGCAACATCCAGCTAAGCGGCGACCTCAACATCGACGAGGCCAACATCTCGCCCAACCTGCCGGGCTCCAACGGCGTGGTGAAGATGGACGTGGTCGAGATCAATCGCCCCGGCGGCGATCCGGTCGAGGTCGAGACCAAGGGACGCGGCCCGCAGATCGGCCTGAATCTCAATCTGACCGGACGCGAAATCCATGTGCGCGGGCGCGGCCTGAACGTCGAACTGACCGCCAATGCTCGCGTGCGCGGCACCATCACCCGCCCGGTGCTGACCGGCACGGCCAATGTCGTGCGCGGCGACTATGAGTTCGCGGGCAAGCGCTTCGTCTTCGACGACAGCGGCTCGGTCATCCTGTCGACCGATCCGGCGCGCATCCGCCTGAACCTGGCGGCGGTGCGCGAGGACCCGGCCCTGACGGCGACCATCAAGGTCACAGGCACGGCGGCCCAGCCCAAGATTGAGCTGACCTCGACCCCCTCCCTGCCCCAGGACGAAATCCTGTCGCAGGTCCTGTTCGGACGTTCGGCCTCGCAACTGTCAGGGTTCGAAGCGGCCCAACTGGCCTCGGCCGTGGCCTCCCTGGCCGGCGGCGGCGGCTTCGACGTCATCGGCAACCTGCGCGAACTGGCCGGCCTGGACCGCCTGTCCTTCGGCGGCGAGGCGTCGAGCCTGACGGTCGCCGGGGGGCGCTACATCACCGACGACGTCTATCTGGAGATCATTGGGGGCGGCGAAGGCGGGGCGGCGGTCAACGTCGAATGGCAGGTGCGCCGCAACCTGGCCGTCAGCTCCAAGTTCGGCGGCGAAGGCGACGCCAGCATCTCGGTCCGCTGGCGCCGCGAAAGCGACCGCCCCGGCGGCGGCGCGCCTCTCGATCGCCGCCGCAACCGCAGTCGCTAGGGTCCAGTGTCATCCCGGAAGCGGCGTAGCCGCTATCCGGGACCGCAAGATATGCATCCGCCAGCATCCTGGGCGCTCCCGGCTCTCCGTCTCGCTAACGCGAGCCTGCGGCCGGGAAGACGGAAATGAGTGTTAGAGGATTTCCAGAATGCTCTCGACCGGCCGCCCGATCCGCGCGCCCTTGGGCGTCTGGACGATAGGCCGCTCGACCAGCACCGGCTCGGCGATCATGGCCGCGCGGATCACGTCATCGGACGCGCCGCTCTCCAGCAGTTCGCCCGTCTTGGCCTCGCGCTTGCGCAGCATCCCCGCCAGACCGACGCCCGTCTGCTCGGCCAGCCGATCCAGCGTCGCCGCGTCCCAGCCGGTCTTCAGGTATTCAACCACGGTCGGCTGAACGCCCATCTCCTGAAGCAACTCCAACGCCTTGCGCGAGGTCGAGCATTTCGGGTTGTGGAAGAGGGTGACGGTCATTCAGACGCTCCGTTTCAACTGATCGAGCATGCGGCCGCCCCGGAAGGCGGCCACATACAGGGCGATGGTCGCGAGGTTTGCGAGCCACATAAGCGCGCTGGAAAAGGCGAACTCGAACTCGATCAAAGAGCCTATCTCCACCAGCGCTCCGATCCCGCCCAGAAACCCATAGGCCATAAAGGCAAGCATGATTGTCGGGATCACCCAGGTCATGCGCCGCCACTGCACCACCGCCAAAACGACATAGACGACCGAAAAGGCCAGCGTGGCGACCAGGGTGAACATAGGCATCATCCCCACGATGCCGTCCTGAATGGCGACTTGCTGCGCCGTCATGACCTGCCCTTTTTGCTGTGCCGTCATCATCTGGGCCAGGGCTTCAGTCTTCGGCATGTACAACAAACCAATGAACAACTGAACGATGCCAACAGCCAGCGCCACCACCGCGACCCGCGCCGCCCTTTGCGCCTCGGCCATGCCGCGCGGCGGCGTGAAGGGATTGGCCGCACGCAGCCACAGTTTCACATTCTGGTTCATCATCGCCCCCCGGCTGTTAGGCCCTACCTCTTAGAGGCAAGCGGCGCCGTGGCAAGTCGCGCCATCGCCGCCGCGCCGCGCAGCCCGCCGACATGCAGGACGGCGCACGCCAGCATGGCCGTCGCCGCGATGATCCCGCCCCAGGCCGGCACGCCCGCCACGCCCAGCGGCGCGCCCACAAGCAGGCTGACGCCCGTGGAACTCAACTCATAGAGCGCCCAGGCCAGACCGAAGACCGGCAGGATGCGGTTGGGCCGACGCCACTGCGCCCAGCCCAGACCCGCCGCGATCAGGGCGAAGAAGACGGCGAACCCCGTCGTCGCCCCGCGAAACTCGGCATAGGCGGCGTCCGAGGCGTACCAGACCAGTCCTGCCTGCATCAGACCCGCCCCCGCCCATACCCAGAAGGCCACGGCGCTGAGGCGCGCCATCGCCGCCGCTGTCGCTCCCGAATCGACGGGACCGAACGGATTGGGAAAGCTGAAACGACGGTTCATGCGCGACTCCTCGACTGCGGCGGTAAACCTATCCCGCGCGCGCCCGCTTTCCCAAGGCCGCGAGCGAGAAACCGCCCCGCCTTCACCTTTGCCCGCCCCCCGTCTAGTGTCGCCGTTATGCGGATCGAACCTCACGACCAGGCCGTTCTCGACCACGTCGCGGCCCAGGGCGACCTGATCGTCGCGCGGACCATCGACTGGGCCCATATCAACTCCGGCAGCCGCAACGCCGCCGGTCTGGCGCGGATGCTGGACGTTCTGGAGGCCGAGGCGCGCCGCCTGCCCGCCGCCGTCGTGCGCGTGCCGACTGAAGGCTCGACCACCGTGGCCGACAGCGGCGCCGTGATCCCTGAATCCTACGCCGACTGCCTGACCCTCACCGCCCGGCCCGAGGCGCCGATCCAGGTCGTCCTGACCGGCCACTACGACACCGTCTTCCCCGCCGACAGCGCCTTCCAGACGGTCGTCACGCGCGCCGACGGCGCCCTGAACGGACCCGGCGTCGCCGACATGAAGGGCGGGATCAGCGTCATGCTGGCCGCGCTGGAAGCGTTTGAAACCCACCCGGACAAGGCCCGCGTCGGATGGACCGTGCTGCTCAGCCCCGACGAAGAGATCGGTTCGCCCGCCTCGGCCCCCCTGCTGGCCCAACTGGGCGCGCGCGGCCACGTCGGCCTGACCTATGAACCCGCCCTGTCCGACGGCACCCTGGCTGGCGAGCGCAAGGGCAGCGGGAACTTCCACCTGATCGTCACCGGCAAGGCCGCCCACGCGGGCCGCGCCTTCCACGAGGGCGCCAATGCGGTCGCCGGCGCGGCCATCATCGCCGCCCGCCTGCACGGCCTGAACGGCCAGCGCGAGGGCGTCACGGTCAATGTGGCCAAGATCGCGGGCGGCGGCGCGCTGAATGTCGTGGCCGACAACGCCGTCGTCCGCTTCAACGTCCGCGTGCCGGATCAGGCGGCCTCCGATTGGATCAAGGCCGCGGTGCGCGCCATCGCCGCCGAGCCCCCCTTCCCCGGCCTGACCCTGGACCTGCACGGCGGCATGACCCGCGCGCCCAAGCCGATGGACGCCAGCCAGACCGCCCTGTTCCACGCCGTCCGTGACGCGGGCGAACTGCTGGGCCAGACCATCGCTTGGACGCCGTCAGGCGGCGTCTGCGAAGGCAACAACCTGCACGCCGCGGGCCTGCCCAATGTCGACACCCTGGGCGTCGTCGGCGGCGATATCCATTCGGATCAGGAGTTCGCCTGGCCCGCCAGCTTCGTCGAACGGGCGCAACTGTCGGCCCTGATCCTGTGCAAGATCGCCTCTGGCGAGATTGACGCCCTGAAACTGAAACAGCTCCGACTGGAGACCATGTAACCGCATGCTCGTTGTTCGCCCCGCCGGCCCTGCCGACCTCCACCACCTGCTTGAACTGGCCATCCTGTCCGGCCCCGGCTTCACCAGCCTGCCCGAGGACGCCGACGTCCTCAGCGAACGTCTGGAACTCAGCCAGGCCAGCTTCGAGGGCAGGATCGCGCCGGAAGAGGCCTGGTACACCCTGATGCTGGAAGACGGCGACACGGGCGACATCGACGGCATCGGCTCGGTCAAGGCGACCGTGGGGCTGAAGCGACCCTTCTTCAGCTTCCGCGTGGTCAACAACACGGTCCAGTCCCCGTCGCTGGGCGTGAAGCTGAACCATCAGACCCTGGTGCTGGTCAATGAATGCACCGGCTGGACCGAGGTCGGTTCCCTCTTCCTCAAGGCCGACCGTCGCAAGGGCGGCGCCGGGCGTCTGCTCAGCCAGTCGCGCTACATGCTGATCGGCGCCCAGCCCGAGCTGTTCGCCGACAACGTCCTGGCCGAACTGCGCGGCGTCTTCACGCCCGACGGCTACTGCCCCTTCTGGGACCATGTGGCGCACAAGTTCTTCCCAATGGACTTCGACGACGCCGACCGCATGACCGGCTCGACCGACAAGCAGTTCATTCTCGACCTGGCCCCGCGCCACCCCATCTACATCGACCTGCTGCCCGAACCGGCCCGCGCCGTGATCGGCAAGGTCCACCCCCAGGGCGTGCCGGCCATGGCCCTGCTGGAATCCGAGGGCTTCCGTCCCAACGGTCTGGTCGACATCTTCGACGCCGGTCCGACCGTAGCCTGCGGCCGCGACAACATCCGCACCGTCCGCGACGCCCGCGTCCTGACCGCCCGCATCGAGAACTCGGTCGAGGTCGAACTGCCCAGCCTGGTCTCGACCGACAGCGTCTCGGCCTTCCGCGCCGTCCGCGCCCGCGTCCTGGTCGACGGCGACCTGGCCCGCATGACCCCCGACGTCGCCGCCGCCCTCAAGATCAAGGACGGCGCTGTCGTCCGCGTGAAATCCTGAACCGAGTAGCCGCCATGACCCGTTTCACCTCCACCAACCCCGCCACCGGCGAAACCGTCTGGGAAGGCGAAGCCGCCACCACGGAACAGGTCGGCGCCGCCGTCGAGGCCGCCCGCGCCGCCTTCCCCGACTGGGCCGGCCGCCCGCGTCAGGACCGCATCGACGCGGTCAAACGCTATCAAGCCATCCTGAAAGAGCGCGCGCCCGAAATGGCCGAGGCCATCAGCCGCGAAACCGGCAAGGCCCTGTGGGAGACCAAGACCGAACTGGCCTCGATGGCGGGCAAGGTCGACATCTCGATCCGCGCCTATGACGAGCGCACCGGCGAGCGCAGCAGCGACACCGCCTTCGGTCGCGCTGTCCTGCGCCATCGCCCGCACGGCGTCTCGGCGGTGCTCGGCCCGTTCAACTTCCCCGGCCACCTGCCCAACGGCCACATCGTCCCGGCCCTGCTGGCGGGCGACACGGTCGTGTTCAAGCCGTCCGAGGAAACGCCCCTGACCGGCCAGCTGATGGCCGAATGCC
This sequence comes from Brevundimonas sp. P7753, assembly GCF_013386595.1. Taxonomy (NCBI): domain Bacteria; kingdom Pseudomonadati; phylum Pseudomonadota; class Alphaproteobacteria; order Caulobacterales; family Caulobacteraceae; genus Brevundimonas; species Brevundimonas sp. P7753. The sequence goes on from NZ_JACARP010000105.1 coordinate 7,272, forward strand.
TGGACGCCGCCGACCTGCCCCAGGGCGCGTTCAACATGGTGCAAGGCGGACGCGACACCGGCGCAGCCCTGCTGGACCAGCCGATCGACGCCCTGATGTTCACCGGCTCGGGCGCGGCGGGCGCGCATTTCCGGCGCAAGTTCGCCGACGATCCCCACGTCATCCTGGCGCTGGAACTGGGCGGCAACAACCCGCTGGTCGTCTGGGACGCGGCCGACGCCGAGGCCGTGGCCGGCCTCGTGGTCCAGTCCGCCTTCGTCACCACCGGCCAGCGCTGCTCCTGCGCCCGCCGCCTGATCCTGCCGGAAGGCGCGGCGGGCGACGCCATCGTCGAGGCCGTGGCCGCCATGTCCGACCGCCTGAACTTCGCGCCCTGGGACAGCAATCCCGAGCCCTACGCCGGCCCCCTGATCTCGGAGAAGGCGGCCAGCAACGCCCTCGCCGCCTTGCAGCAACGCATCAACGCGGGCGCCAAGGTCATCCGCGCCTCGGGCCCGGTCGACAACCTGCCGGGCGCCTTCGTCCGTCCCGCCATCATCGACGTGACCGGCGTCGCGGTCGAAGATGAGGAAATGTTCGCTCCCTTCCTCCAGGTCATCCGCGTTCCAACCTTCGACGCCGCGATCCAGGCCGCCAACGCCACCAAATACGGCCTTTCCGCCGGTCTGGTCAGCGATGACGCCAAGCACTGGGACCGCTTCATCAACCGCATCCGCGCGGGCGTGGTGAACTTCAACCGCCCGACCACCGGCGCGGCGGGCGACATGCCCTTCGGCGGCCTCGGCGCCTCCGGCAACCACCGCCCCAGCGCCTACTACGCCGCCGACTACTGCGCCTACCCCGTCGCCAGCTTCGAAGCCGGCGCGGTCAAGAACATCGAAAGCGAGATCAAGGGGCTGCGAGGGTGATCTCGCGGGCGCCGATATCTCCATCAGCGGCCAGAAGCCAGGTCTGGCTGGCATTCAGGATTTGGTTGGGAGGCCTCATTGCCTTTTTGGTCGCCGCAGTCGTTCTTCTGATTCTCGGACAGGGCAGTGCAGGCGGGCTTTTCTTCGGCTGGCTGGCCATTCACCTGTGCAACTTTTTTGTGTGGGCATGGGATCTCATCAGAACCAGACGAACTCTGGCGCTGTCCATGTTGTTGGGCTTGAGCATCGCCAGCGTTGTGGCGGGCCTTGTGGTGAGAGATGACCTCGACAGCGCCCCTGTTCGTAGCGGAGAATTCCATTGGTGATCTCAGCCATCGAAGCTAACGCCGACGGCCTGATCGGACCGACCCACTCCTATGCGGGCCTGTCGCCGGGCAACCTCGCCTCCAGCCTGAACAAGGGCGAGGCGTCGAACCCGCGCGCGGCCGTGCTTCAGGGCCTCGACAAGATGAAACGGCTGGCCGACCTGGGCCTGCCCCAGTTCGTCCTGCCCCCGCATGAGCGGCCGAACATCCCCTTCCTGCGTTCGCTCGGCTTCTCGGGCTCCGACAAGACCGTACTCGCCAAGGCCTGGCGCGACGCCCCGGCCTTCGCCGCCGCCGCCTGCTCGGCCTCGCCCATGTGGGCCGCCAACGCCGCGACCGTGACGCCCAGCGCCGACGCCGCCGACGGTCGGGTCCACTTCACCCCGGCCAACCTGCACACCAACCTGCACCGCTCGCTGGAGCACAAGCAGACCAAGCGCGCGCTGAACGCCCTCTTCCCCGACGCGACCCGGTTCGCCGTCCATGACGCCCTGCCCGCCGTCGCCCATCTGGCCGACGAGGGCGCCGCCAACCACGTCCGCCTGTGCGCCGAGCACGGCGGTCGCGGCGTCAATCTGCTGGTCTGGGGCCGCGAGGCCTTCGAGCCCTGGGAGGGCCGCTTCCCCGCCCGCCAGACGCGCGAGGCCTCCGAAGCCATCGTGCGCCGCCACGAAGCCGGCCGCCCGGTTCTGGCCCAGCAGTCGCGCGCGGCCATCGACGGCGGCACCTTCCACAACGACGTGGTCTGCGTCGGGGCCCTCGACACCCTCTTCTTCCACGAACTGGCCTTCGAGGACACGGACGCGACCAAGGCCGCCATCCGCCGCGCCGCCGACGGCCTGTTCGAGCCGCAGTTCGTCGAGGTCTCCGCCGCCGACCTGCCCCTGGCCGACGCCATCAGCAGCTATCTGTTCAACTCCATGCTGATCCAGATTCCGGGCGAGGACCGCCTGACCCTGATCTGCCCGACCGAGACCCGCGACAACGCCCGCAGCCATGCGGTCGCCGAACGGCTGGCCGCCTCCAACGGCCCCATCGGCCGCGTCGAATATGTCGATGTGCGCCAGTCGATGCGCAACGGCGGCGGCCCCGCCTGCCTGCGCCTGCGCGTCGTCCTGACCGACGATGAACTGGCCGCGACCAATCCCGCCATGCGGATGACGGATGACCTTCACGCCCGCCTCTCGGTCTGGGCGACCCGCTGGTATCGCGAGACGCTAACCGCTCAGGACCTGGCCGCCCCCGACCTGATGGACGAGACGCGCGGTGCCTTGGACGAGTTGACGGGGATTCTGGCGCTGGGCGCGGACTTCTACCCGTTCCAGCGATGACGGAACTCTCCTCCCCCGTTCACGGGGGAGGGGGACCGCGTAGCGGTGGAGGGGGCGGCCACAAGCTCGCCGTCAGCAAACGCTTCAACCACGCCTGACAAAAAACGCCGCGTCGGGCCTTGCCCCCTCCACCATGCTGCGCATGGTCCCCCTCCCCCGCTTCGCAGGGGAGGATCGCGAAGCCGTCATAACTCGACGCCGCAATACCAGGAAAACATGGGGTTTGAGCACGTCCGGCACGCTTTTCGGCGCCGGTTCTTCACCACGCGTCATAATCCCCTCCCGGTCAGCGCCACGGAGAGGATTTCAGACGATTCAGACGAATTGGACTCTGTTTTTGCGCCCCAGCCGTCAGGCCGCGAACCGCCCGCCCTTGGCCGCATAGGCCTGCGTCCCGCGGGTGAACACCTTGTCGCTCGGCAGGATGGTGTCGATGGGCAGGTCCTCGGCCCCCTTCAGTCGCTCGTACAGGGGTCCGAAGTCCTGCAGCGTCACCGCCTTCAGTTCCTCGATGCTGTCGATGACGAAGTAGACCTGCTGGAAGTCGTCGATCCGATAGAGGGTCTTCATCACCCGCTCCAGATCAAAACCCAGACGGTTGGGCGAGGCGTCCTCCAGGCTGAACACGCTCTCGGTCGCCGACGACACGATGCCGGCCCCATAGATGCGAAGGCCGTCGGCCTCCTTCATCAGGCCGAACTCGACCGTGTACCAATACAGCCGCGCCAGCTTGTCCAGCATCCCCAGCGACGCCGCCCTCTGCCCGCCCTTGCCATAGGCCTCCATATAGGCGGCGAAGTCTGGGTCGGTCAGCATCGGCACATGGCCGAAGACGTCGTGGAAGATGTCGGGTTCCTGCAGGTAGTCCAACTGATCCGGTTTGCGGATAAACTGTCCCGAGACAAAGCGGCGATGGGCCAGGTGGTCGAAGAAGACGTCCTCGGGCACCAGTCCCGGCACGCAGACCACGGTCCAGCCGGTCAGGGCTTGGAGTTTGGGGTTCATCACCTCGAAGTCGGGGATGCCGCCTGTGTTCAGATCCAGAGCCTCCAGCCCGCGCATATAGGCGTCGCAGGCGCGGCCCGGCAGGATCTTCATCTGCCGGGCATAGAGGGTGTTCCAGGTCTCGTGTTCGACGTCGGTATAGGCGTCCCAGTTCTGAGGGATGGTCCAGTCGGCGGCGGCGCCTTCGGGCGGGGCTTCAAAGACGTGTTCGAAATCGGACATTGGAACGCTCCTCTCGGCTCTGACGGCCGTTACAGGCAGATTAGCGCGCCCTCGGGCCGTCGTCACGCACGTCTATTGCAAGGTTTGCGACCGTGGCGCGTGGCGTCCCCGTGCATCAATCGTGAACCACTCCCGCTCGGCCTCGATCGTCAAGGGTTCGATCTCCGGCGTGGCCACCAGCGCCTCCTCTGCGGCATAGGCGATCACCCCGCCTTCGGCGTCGGCGATGAGGATGCGATAGAAGGGCTGATCGCTGGCGACCACGCCCGTCTCTGCGGCCGGGCCTGCGTAGGATGCGTCCACATCCATGACCAGGCCGTGGAAGGCGTGATCGCGATGGCGGACGATCTGTCCGAGGCCGAACCGGGCTGTGTGAACCTGGGTCATGGTGCAATCAATACGTCCGGCAGGCTGAAGCGGATGCATCCGGGCCGTTCATCTCCGCGACAGAATGTCTTGGCTTCGCCGCATACCCCGGTTTAACTTGATCAGGACGGGCGCCGCTTCGGACCGCCCACATGAAAGCTCGGCCCATGCCGGAGACCCCTGGCGCGCCTGTACGGCGCGACGCGCGGTCCCTGCCCACGAAGTCCCGCGATTCAGGGGCTTCCGGTCGCGATGCGCCCCTCTATGGCGCGCTCGACCTGGGGACCAATAATTGCCGCCTGCTGATCGCGCGCCCGTCGCGCGACGGGTTCCGGGTGGTCGACAGCTTCAGCCGCATCGTCCGGCTGGGCGAAGGCCTGTCGCACACCGGACGGCTCGACGACCGCGCCATGGATCGCGCCTATGACGCCCTGGCCCTGTGCGCCGAACGCGTGGCCCGCAAGGGTCTGGACGCCAGCCGCCTGACCGCCGTCGCCACCCAGGCCTGCCGCGCCGCCGACAACGGCCAGGCCTTCATCGACCGGGTCCGTCGGGGCACCGGCCTGAAGCTCAAGATCATCGACCCGGCCGAGGAGGCCAGCCTGTCGGTCGCCGGTTGTCTCAACCTGTTCGACCCCAGGGCCGATGCGGTTCTGGTCATCGACGTGGGCGGCGGCTCGACCGAACTGTCCTGGATGACCCGCGCCGCGCGCGGCTTCGAGAACAAGGGCTGGATGTCGGCGCCCCTGGGCGTCGTCACCCTGGCCGAACGTCACCCAGAACCGGCCGGCGACACCGAAGCCTGGTTCGAGGCCATGGTCGCCGACGTGGGCGAACACCTGGCCGCCGGCGGGCCGAGCGACGCCTCGGTGCGCCCCCTGTTCGAGAGCGGACGGGTGCATATGGTCGGCACCTCGGGGGCCATCACCAGCCTGGCGGGCATTCATCTGGGTCTGCGCCGCTATCAGCGTGATCTGGTCGACGGCCTGTGGATGACGCGCGGCGACTGCGAGGCGGCGGCTCTGCGGCTCAAGCGGCTGGGTCCGGCGGGCCGGGCGGCGGAAAGCTGCATCGGGCCGGATCGCGCCGATCTGGTTCTTGCGGGGGCGGCGATGCTGGAGGCCGTCCAGCGCGCCTGGCCCTGCGAACGCGTGCGCGTCGCCGACCGCGGCCTGCGTGAAGGCCTGCTGCTGCAAAAAATGCGCGATGACCGCCAGAAGCCCCGCCGACGCCGTCGCCGGGGCCGTTCAAACGGCCAGGCGGGCAATCAGGCGGCGGGCGCTCCGGCGACCTGAACCGGCAGGTCGATGTCGCAGACCGAGAAGTCCGCCCCCTTGGCCTGACGCGCCGCCTCGGCCAGGGTCCTGAACTGGGCTGAGGCCGTGTCCAGCACCTGCACCGAGGGCCGTTCAGCCTGCGGCAGGTCCGACGCCACACGCACACGCGTCATCTGATCGGGGCCGGTGACGATGCCATCCGGGTTGGGGCTGGCCTTCAGCGACCGCACCACGTCGAGGCCCGACACCACCCGCCCCCATATGGTGTAGCGCTTGTCCAGCGACGGATAGGGCTGGCGCATCAGGAAGAACTGGCTGTTGGCGCTGTCCGGCGCCTCGTCGCGCGCCATGCCGGCGACGCCGGGGCAATAGAGACCCCAGGCGTGCACCTTCTTGTCCGCCGTCGTGGCCATATAGGCGTCCGGCTGGGTCTGGACCGGCAGGGAATGCAGGAAGCCCAGCACGGCCCCGGCGGGCGCGGCCACCGCCGTGAAGGGCGTCTGGCCGTCGCGGCGGAAGGTGAACTCGGCCTTCAGGTCAGGATAGGGGCTCTGCCCCTCGCCCGTGCCGAGGGGATCTCCGGTCTGGGCCATGAACTGATCGATCACCCGGTGCCAGACCTGACCGTCATAGAAGCCGCGCCCCGCCAGAAGCCGGATGCGCTCGACATGGCCCGGCGCCAGTTCGGGAGCCAGCTCGACCAGAATGCGGCCCTTGCTGGTGTCGATCACCAGCAGGTTCTCAGGCGCAACCGTGCGCCACGCGCTTTCGACCATGGCGGGAGCCGCCGGTGTCGGCGCCGCCTCCTGCGCCCAGGCCGAGCCGGCCAGAATCAGGACGGACGCCGCCGCCAAACCCGTTGAAACGCGCATCCTTGTCCCCTCCCAAGGTCGATAATCAGCCGCCCGTGACCTCGACCACAGGCTGCACGTCGCAGATGCCGAACTGTGCGCCGCGCGCGGTGCGGGCGGCCTCGACAGCGGCGTTGAAGGCGGGCGAGCCCGGCGTCGCCACCCGCACGGTCGGGCGCTGGCCTTCCGGCAAGGCCGAGGCCAGTTGCACCTTGGTCATGACATCGGGGTCAGCGACCTTGCCGTCCTCGGCGTCGTCGCCGGCCTTCAGCGCCTTGACCACGTCCAATCCCTGCACCACCCGGCCAAAGGTCGTGTAGCCGCCGTTCAGATTGTCGTTCTGGCCCGTCATCAGGAAGAACTGGCTATTGGCGCTGTCGGGCGAACCCGCGCGGGCCATGCCGGCCACGCCGGGGCAGAACAGGCCGCTGGCCCCCACCTTGAAGTCGGCGGTGACGAACATCTGGGCGTCGGGCTGGGTGGTGATGGGCAGGCTGCCCATGATCCCGCGCACGCCGGGGCCGCTATTCTCGACGGCGACAAAGCCGCTGTCGCGCCCGCGACGGAAGCTGAACTCGCCCTTCAGGTCCGGCAGTTCGCTGCCGCCCTCGCCCGTCCCCTTGGGATCGCCGGTCTGGGCCATGAAGTTCGGAATGACGCGGTGGAACTTCAGCCCGTCATAAAAGCCCTGATTAGTCAGGGTGCGGATTCGTTCGATGTGGGCCGGCGCGGCGCGCGGCTCCAGCTCGACCAGGACACGGCCCTTGGCGGTGTCGATCACCCAAAGGTTTTCCGGCGAAACCGTGCGCCATTCCGCCGTTTGAGCGACTGCGCCGCCCGCGATCATCGAGACCGCTGCGGCGGCCAGAAGCGTCTTGAAGTTCATGTCTATCCTGAAATCTAGCGCAGCACCTTGGCGCGCACCTGGGCGGCGACCGCCGGGCTGACGAAGCTCTCGATCGCACCGTCCAGACGGGCGATCTCCTTCACCAGCCGCGAGGCGATGGCCTGATGGCGCGGATCGGCCATCAGGAACACGGTCTCTATGTCGCTGTTGAGGCGCTGGTTCATCGCCGTCATCTGGAACTCGTATTCAAAGTCCGCGACCGCACGCAGGCCGCGCACGATGACGTTGGCGTCCACTTCCTCGGCGAAATGCATCAGCAGGCTGCTGAACGGCCGTACTTCGATATCGGCGTCGAAGCGCGCCACCTCGGCCTTCAGCATCTCGACCCGCTCGGCGGTCGAGAACAGCGGGCCCTTGTCGTCGTTCTGGGCCACGCCGATCACCAGCCGGTCGACCAGTTTGATCGCCCGCCCGATGATATCCATGTGGCCGTTCGTGACCGGGTCGAAAGTCCCCGGATACAGTCCGATGCGCATGGTCTTGGCCTCCCCGCGTTTCGACCCGTTTAGCAGGTGCGAAATCAACGGCCTAGATCGCCTGACACGGGTTTGATCGCCAGGCGTCGATCAGACGCGAAATCAGGGGCTCCGCCGGGCCGAACGGATGGCCGTCGATAGCGGCCACGGCGCAGGCGGGCGTGGCGCTGTTGCAGATAAAGGCGGCGTCGAAGGCCGCCAGATCGGACAGGCGCACTGGGCGGGTTTCGCTGTCTAGACCGAGGTCCGCCATCCCGCGTTGCAGCAAGGCCTGCCCCGTCCCCGCCAGCATCGGAGCTTCGGGCCAGATCACCGCCTCGCCCTGGACGAAGCCGATGTTCCAGATGGACCCTTCGGAAATCCGCCCCTCGGCGTCGACAAACAGGGCGTCGTCGAACCCGGCCAGAACCGCCTGACGCCGCGCGCGGGTCAGGCCGAAGGTGGCGGCGTGCTTCAGATGCGCGACTTCTCGGGCATAGGCTTGGCTCTGAAGCCTCAGCGGCGTGGTCAGCGGCGATGCAAGCGGCGACAGCGTGGTCAGAACGCGCGGCTCGACCACCGCCTCCGGCGCCCGCAGGCTGACGGCGTCCGAGAACAGGTTGACCCGCAGGCTGAACCGGCCAGAGCGCCCGTCCAGCGCCTGTCGCATCCGCTCGCGCAAGGTCGCCTCGGGCACGGGGACGCCGAACAGTTCGACGGCCTCGTCGTCCAGCCGCGCCAGATGCAGGTCAAGCCCCCGCACCCCGCCGTCCTCCACCTGCATCGAGGTGAAGGCGCCATAGTTGGACAAGGCGAAATGGCCGAGGTCGGCGGCGCTGGCGGGCTGACCGTCGATCTGCATCAGAACGTCAGCCATGCCCGCCGTCATGCCAGCAGCGGGGCGATCAGCCCTCGCCGCCCTCTTCCATCGGGGTTTCGTCCACGCCGTCGGCGTCATCGTCGCCGCCCGAATCGGGCAGACGCTCGACGGAGACAACCTTCTCGTCCTTGCCGGTGCGGAAGATGGTGACGCCCTGGCTGGAGCGGCTGACGATGCGGACCTGGCCGACCGGAGTGCGAATCATCTGGCCGCCGTCAGTGACCAGCATCAGGTCGTCGCTCTCCTCGACCGGGAAGGCCGCGGCCAGACGCGTGCCGGCGCGACCGCCCAGGCCATGGGCCGTCAGTCCCTGCCCGCCACGACCCGTGCGGCGATACTCATAGGCCGAGGAGCGTTTGCCGAAGCCGGTTTCCGTAACCGTCAGAATGAACTGCTCGGCCGCGCCCAGTTCGGCGATGCGTTCGACCGACAGGGCGGCGTCGGCCACATCCTCGTCGTCCGCCTCAACCACAGCGACCTCTTCGTCCGCATCCGCGCCAGCCAGAGCCTTGCGCATGGCGTTGGCGTGCTTGACGTAGGCGGCGCGTTCTTCCGGCGAAGCATCCACGCGGCCCAGGACGGCCATGGAGATGACCTCGTCGTCGCCTTGCAGACGGATGCCGCGCACGCCGGTCGAATCCCGGCCCTTGAACACGCGCACGTCGTCGGCCTTGAACCGGATCGCCCGGCCCAGCCGCGTCGTCAGCAGGATGTCGTCGTCGGCGTTGCAGATGGAGACGCCGACCATGTGGTCGCCGTCTTCCAGCTTCATGGCGATCTTGCCCGCGCGGTTCACCGTGGCGAAGTCGCTGAGCTTGTTACGCCGCACGTCGCCGGACCTGGTGGCGAACATGATGTCGTAGTTGTCCCACTCCGACTCGTTTTCCGGCAGCGGCAGCACGTTCATGATGCTGTCGCCCGGCTCGATGGGCAGCAGGTTGACGAAGGCCTTGCCCCGCGACTGCGGGTTGCCCAGCGGCAGGCGCCAGGTCTTCAGCTTATAGGCCTTGCCGTTGGTGGCGAAGAACAGGACCGGGGTGTGGGTCGAGGCCGAGAAGACGCCGGTGATGGCGTCCTCGTCCTTCATCGTCATGCCCGACTTGCCCTTGCCGCCGCGATGCTGGGTCCGATAGGCGTTCAGGGCCACGCGCTTGACGTAGCCGCCCAGGGTGACGGTGACGACCATGTCCTCACGCGGGATCAGGTCCTCGTCCTCCATCTCGGCGTCGCCTTCGCCGATCAGGGTGCGGCGCGGCACGGCGAACTGCCCCTTCACCACCAGCAGGTCGTCGCGGATGATGGCCAGGACGTGGGCGCGATCCGACAGGATGGTCAGGTGGCCCTGGATGGTGTCGGCCAGGCCGCGCGCCTCGCCGAAGATGTCGTCACGGCCCAGGCCGGTCAGACGCGACAGGGTCAGGGCCAGGATGGCGCGGGCCTGTTCGTCGGTAAGGTTCAGCTTGTCGCCGTCGATCAGCACCGAGCGCGGATCGGCGATCAGTTCGACCAGGGCGATCATGTCGCCGACGGGCCAGGCCTTGGCTTGCAGCCGCTCGCGCGCCTCCGCCGGATCGGCCGAGGAGCGGATGATGTGGATGACCTCGTCGATGTTGGCGACAGCCACGGCCAGACCGACCAGGACGTGGCCGCGGTCACGCGCCTTGGCCAGTTCGAACTTGACCCGGCGGATGACCACTTCCTCGCGGAACTCGAGGAAGAGCTCCAGCATCTTGCGCAGGCCCATCTGCTCGGGACGGCCGTGGTTCAGCGCCAGCATGTTGACGCCGAACGAGCTTTGCAGCGCCGTATAGCGATAGAGCTGGTTCAGGATGACGTCGCCCGAAGCGTCGCGCTTCAGCTCGATGACGATGCGCATGCCCTGACGGTCGGACTCGTCGCGAACGTCGGAAATGCCTTCCAGACGCTTCTCGCGCACCATTTCGGCGATGCGTTCGATCAGAGTCTGCTTGTTCACCTGGAACGGCAGTTCGGTGATGACGATGGCGTCGCGATCCTTGCGGATCTCCTCGACCGTGGCGCGCCCGCGCACGATGACCGAGCCGCGTCCGTCGCGCAGCGCATTGCGCGGCGCGGTGCGGCCCATGATCTCGCCGCCCGTGGGGAAGTCGGGACCGGGCACGATGTCCAGCAGGGCTTCGTCGCCCATGTCGGGGTTGTCCAGCAGCGCCACGGCCGCGTCGACGATCTCACCCAGGTTGTGCGGCGGGATATTGGTCGCCATGCCCACGGCGATGCCGCCCGCGCCGTTGACCAGCAGGTTCGGAATCCGCGCCGGCAGGACGACGGGCTCCAGCTCCTTCTCGTCGTAGTTCGGCTGGAAATCGACCGTGTCTTTTTCGATATCGGTCAGCAGGGCCACCGCCGCCGGGGCCATCCGGGCCTCAGTGTAACGCATGGAGGCCGGCATATCGCCGTCGACCGAGCCGAAGTTGCCTTGGCCGTCGACCAGCATCAGTCCCATCGAGAAGGGCTGCGCCATCCGCACCAGGGCCATGTAGACCGAGGCGTCGCCGTGCGGGTGGAAGCGACCCAGCACGTCACCGACGACGCGCGCGCACTTCGAATACGACCGCTCGGGCGTCATGTTCAGATCGTGCATCGAATAGAGGATGCGGCGGTGAACAGGCTTCAGGCCGTCGCGCGCGTCCGGCAGGGCGCGGCTGACGATGACGCTCATGGCGTAGTCGAGGTAGGAGCGTTTCAGCTCGTCCTCGATCGTGATGATGGAGATGTCGCCGGGCGCCGAAGGTGCGGCGTTGTCGTAGCTGTCGTCGGTCAAGGAAATCAGGCTTTAAATGGCCGGAATCGGAACGTGATCCGCTGTTCCGGTTTCTAGCATCCGGGGGCCGTCGTGGCAAAGAAACGCCGCTGATATCCCCATGCCCAAAAGGACAGGAAAACCATGCGTCTGAACCCCTATGCCCTCACCGCCGTCGCAGCCGTCTCGCTGATCGCCGCCAGCGCCTCGGCCCAGAGCACCGATCACGCCGCGATGGGCCACGCCGGTCATGGTCAAGCCACCGCCATGGATCATTCCGCCATGACGCCGCGCGCCACGCCAGGCCAGATGGGTCAGGCCGCGATCATCAACGGCCAGGGCGCGGAGATCGGCAAGGCGACCCTGATGCAGGGCGCCACGGGCCTGCTGATCAAGGTCGAGGCCACGGGCCTGACGCCCGGCTGGCACGGCATCCACATCCACGCCACGGGCCAGTGCGCCGCGCCCTTCACCTCGGCCGGCGCCCACATCAACCATACCGATCCCAAGACCCCGCACGGCCTGCTGAATGCGCAGGGACCCGACGACGGCGACCTGCCCAACCTCTACGCCGCCGCCGACGGCTCGGCGAAGGCTGAGTTCTTCACCACCCAGGCCCGCATCAGCCAGGACGGCCCCGGCCAGTGGCTGTGGGACACGGACGGCTCGGCCTTGGTGATCCACGCCAACCCGGACGACCACAACAGCCAGCCCATCGGCGGCGCGGGCGACCGCGTGGCCTGCGCCGTCCTCAGCGCCCGGTAAGCTAGACGATCAAACCTTGGCGGGAGCGCCGGCGCGCAAGCCGCGCTCCCCCAGGGCCACCGTCACCACGCCGACCAGAGCAATCGCGACCCCGGTCAGGATCTGCGGCGTCAGCACGTCGCCCATCCACAGCCAGCCGATCAGGATGGAGACGATGGGCGAGCCCAGCAGATAGGGCGTCACCCGCCCCGCCTCGCGCCGCTGCACCAGCCAGAAGACCAGGCTGGTCGCGAACACCGACGAAATCAGACCCGCCCAGACCAGCGTGCCCCAGACCAGAGGCGGCGCCACCTGAGCCGCCTCCCACTGTCCCGTCTCGAACAAGGCCGATCCGAGCGTCAGCGCCGGGAAGGCCATCAGGGCCAAAAGCCCCTGCATCTTCAGCGGCGGGATCGAGGTGGTGCGCCGCGCGATCACCGTCGTCAGCGCCCAGGCCGAGGCGCCCGCCGCCCCCACCGCAATCGCCTTCCAGTCCTGCAAGGCGTGCGGGTCCAGCGTCATCCAGGCCACCCCGACAAAGGCGATGACCAGGCCGACCACGGCCATCCGGCTGATCCGCTCACCCAGCAGCAGGAAGGCGAACAGCGAGGTCAGCGGTATCCACAGCTGGGTCGAAACCGTCACCGGGCTGACGTCATGGGCCAGCCAGAAGGCCAGATAGATCAGGCCATAGTGGATCGGCCCGCCCACGACGGCGATGATCAGCAGACTCTTCCAGTTCGGAAACGGCGGCCGCACGAACCAGACCAGACAGGCGGCGGTGATGGCGAACCGCAGCGCCCCCACCATCAGGGGCGGCATGACCTCGGTGGCGATCTTGGCGGCGGCGTTGTTGACGCCCCAGATCAGCATCACCGCGATGATGGCGCCGATCTCGAGCAGACTGAGCGGGGAATGACGTTGGCTGGACACCCGCGACCTGATGCCACAGCCCGGCGCGAAAGGCCCGTCACGTTCGATGACGGCTCTTTTCCAACGCCCGCGCCCTGCTCTTTGGCGGACGAAATGCTATGCCCCGCCCCTTAGCGAAACCGAGGCAGACATGAACCGCACGCTGGCCGCCCTGATGATGACAGCCGCCACCCTGGCCGCCTCTCTGGGCGCCGCGCCCGCGCCCGCGCTCGCGCATGGCGCCCAGGGTCCCAGCAACGTGGTCTCGCCCCAGCCCCTGCCCATCGACGATAGCCGGCCGCGCGTCTTCCTGGGCGGCAGCATCGACATGGGTGGCGCGCCGGACTGGCAGGCGGCGATGACGGCGGCCCTGGCCGACATGGACGTGGTCATCCTCAACCCGCGCCGTCCCGACTGGAACCCCAACTGGCGTCCCGAGGCCGACGAGCCCGAGTTCCGCCGTCAGGTTGAGTGGGAACTGGCGGCGCTGGAATCCGCCGACGTCATCGTCATGTATTTCGCCCCCGGCACGCAAAGCCCCATCAGTCTGCTGGAAATGGGCCTGCACGCGCGCGGCGGAAAGCTGATCGTGCTCGCGCCCGAGGGCTTCTGGCGCAAAGGCAATGTCGACATCACGGCACAGGCCTACGGCGTCAAACAGGTGCAATCCCTGCCCGAACTGACCGCCGCCGTCCGCGACGCCCTCAGCGACGCCGCGTCCAAGGGCCGCTTCGCCCGCTAGAAGACCGGCCTAGAAGACCGGCTTGGCCACCATCAGGGCGTAGATGCCGATCACGCCCGCAAAGGCCGGCCATCCGAGGATGAACCAGGCCCGGAACAGACGGTGATAGAGAGGCGGCAGGGGCGCGCCCGCCGCCACCGCCCCCTCGGCCAGCTTGACCATGCGCCACTGGAACCACACCACCGGCAGCCAGCAGACGCCGATCAGGACATAGAGGGCATAGGCCGCCATCAGCCACGGCTCGGTCAGGCCGTAGCCCTGCAGGTGGATCAGGGCCAGACCGCTGATCGGCTGGACCACCACGGCGCTGGCGGTGAAGACGAAGTCGGCCAGGACCACGATCCGCCCAACCGAGGCGACGGTGCGCGGGTCTTTCGTGGCGTGCGCCCTCAGCATGAAGAAGGCGATGCCCGCCCCGGTCCCGAACAGGACCGCGCCTGACAGGATGTGGATCACCTTGAGGATCAGATAGGTCATCAGCGCCGCGCGTCCGTCGCAGCCACGAACAGGCACAGCGCCATCATCGGCAGGACCTTGAGCCACGGCCCCAGCGGATCGATCCAGTAGTGCGGCAGGCTGAGCGTTCCGGCGATCAGATAGCCGACGGTCGACAGGCACATGAAGATCGCCACCCGCGCCGTCCACGGTCTCACGAACAGGGCCAGCCCCAGCACCACGTCCAGCAACGCCCCCTACCAGGCGATCGGCCCCGCCCAGCGCCCGAAGCCGCCTTCGTGCAAAATGGCCAGGGCCCCGTTCCAGCCCGGCCCAAAGCTGATCAGCCCGGTGATCAGCCAGAACAGGCCCAGGGTCAGGATGGAGACGGGCCGTACGAACCACAGCCGGGCGTGCCAGACGTCCTGAACCGAGGCCGGGGTCTCAGCCAGAAAGCGCGAGAAGCCGCGCGCCTGAACGCCCAGGCGCTCGGCCCAGCCGCTGTCCTGACCGGACACGTCATGATCCATCTGGCGCATGGCCGTGGTGCGGATCGGCGAAGACCAGCCCAGACGGCCCAGCAGGTCGCCGACCGCCAGAGCCGGCGCCGCCAAGGCCCTCGGGACCCGGAACACCGGCGCGGGCGACAGGCCCAGCCAGCCGCGATAGAGGCGCACCGTCTCGGCCATGGTCACGGCCTCGGGGCCGGGCATGTCGAAGGTCTCGCGGATCGGCGCGCCTGGCTTCAGCGCCGCGACGACAGCGGCGCCGAGATCGCTCAGGGCGACGGGACGGAACACCTGCTCGCCGCCGACGACCGGGCTGAACAGAGGAAAGGCCGCCAAGGCCCGGATCAGGCCCGTGCCGCCGAAGGCCGCGCGATCCACCACCAGCGACGGTCGCAGGATCAGCCAGTCCAGAGCGCTGGCCTCGACCAGACGCTCGGTCTCGGCCTTGGTGCGGGCATAGGCCGTGCCCGCCGCCTCGTCGGCCCCAACGGCGGAGATATGGACCAGACGCCGAACCCCGGCGCGCTCGCAGGCGGCGATCAGGGCGCGCGGCCCCTCGACATGGGCCAGACGGGTGCTGTCCCCTGCCCCATCCTGCAAGACGCCGACGCAGTTGATCACGGCGTCCACGCCGTCTAGCAGCGGCGCCCAGGCTTCGACCGTCGTCAGCTTGGCGAAATCTGCGGAAACCCAGTCAAACGTCGGCGCCCGCCGCGCCGCCTCGGCGGGACGCCGGGCGCCCGCGCGGACCCGCCAGCCTTCGCGCGACAACGACGCGGCCAGATGCGAGCCGATGAAACCATTGGCCCCGAGAACCAGAACCCGTCGCCCGTCGCTCATCAGCCTATCCCAGAATTCGGTCGTTGAGATCCGCCGCCGATGGCGGCAGGGCGCACCAGGCCCGGCCCGGAAACCGCCGCCGGTATCGCGCAACCAGGCCATAGGCCGCGTCCCTGATCGGTCGCGGGATCAGCCGGGCCACAACGGCGGCGCGATAGGGAAACGGCAGCGACGCCGCCAAATGCAGCACCCCGTCCGAGCGGCTGATCGCGCGTCCGTCCTCGATCACCAGCATGGTGGAGGGATCGTCGGGCGACAGGCCATAGTGGACCAGCAAGGCCCGGCCCAGGTCCGACTGCGTCGGCGCCAGACGAAAACGCGGACCATGCTTCAGCAGGGTCCGCGCGGAATGGGAACAGAGGGCGCAGTCGCCATCGAACAGGACCAGCGGCCGGTCGTCCGGAAAGGACGGCACGGCCGGGTCATCGCGATAGCTGTAAGCCCCCCGGCCCACTTCGGTTTTCCGATCGCCTTAGAACGGAATGTCGTCGTTCAGGTCGTAGCTTTCCTTGGGACCCGAGGGCTTGTTGGCGCCGCCGGTCGAGAAGCCCGAGGAGTAGTCGTCGTCGTTGCGGCCGCCGCCACCGCCGTAGCCGCCGCCCTGACCGCCGCCCTGGCTGTCGTTACGGCCGCCCAGCATGGTCAGCTGACCGTTGAAGCGTTGCAGCACGATCTCGGTCGAGTACTTCTCGACGCCCTGGGCATCCGTGTACTTCCGGGTCTGCAGCGAGCCCTCGATGTAAACGGTCGAGCCCTTCTTCAGGTAGTTTTCGGCCACCTTCACGATGTTCTCGTTGAAGATGACGATCTGGTGCCACTCGGTCTTTTCCTTGCGCTCGCCGGTGGCCTTGTCGCGCCATTGTTCCGAGGTCGCGATGCGCAGGTTGGCGACGCGGTCGCCGCTGTTCAGCGTGCGGATTTCCGGGTCCTTGCCCAGGTTGCCGATGAGGATGACCTTGTTGACGCTGCCGGCCATGACCGATGTCCTTTTATGTTCTTGCCGTCGAGCCCTAGCGGATATCGACAGAATGTTCCAGTTTTGTTCACGCCCGAACGGGCGGGAATTCTAGTTGGGGGCGACGGCGACGGGGCGACCGTCGATCTCGCGCTGGATGGCGCCCGGAATGGCCAGGCGCCCATCCCCCGTGCGCGTCAGAGCGAAGAAGCGCTGACCCGTCAGCGTCTTGCCGAACTTGACCCCGCCCCGGTCGATGAAGATGAACTGCCCTTGATAGGCGCCGACCATGTCGCGATTGGTGCCCCCCAGACGCAGGAAGCGCAGACGCATTTCCTCAAGCCGCGCGGCGCAGAACTCGATCTGCGGCTGGTCGCGAGCGACCACGTTGACCTGGGGCGCGGACTTGCCGTCCTCGGCCAGGACCACGTGATAGCAGACGCCCGGCTCGGTCGGGGCCTCCACGCCCTTTTGAGCGCAGGCGGCGACGGTCAGGCCAAGCGTGGCGAGCGCAGCGGCGGCAACGATCTTGCGATTCATCAGCTCAGCTCCGGGAACTGACAGTTGCGGTCCTGCTGGGCCAGGGTGCGGAAGCGGTTGTTGTCGTTCGACTGTTCCACGCGACGCGGCACCAGACGCAGGGTGGTGTCGCCCCAGCGGCCATACTGAGCCTCGCCCGGACGGACGCAGGTTCCAGCGTACAGCGCCTGAACACAGGCCCCCAGGCTCATGCCGTTGCCGATCGAGCGCCATTCCGAGCCGGTGTGGCGCAGACAGGCCGTAGCGGACGCGGCCGGCGCGGGACGGTTCGACTCGGCGGGCGAAGCGCCCTCGTCAGCCGGCGCCACCGTGACCGTCGGCTCTGCAGGAAGCTCGGGCGGCGGCGCAAAGGCGGCGGTCGGCGCGGCGGCCAGGGCGCCGGTGGCGTCCAGACCGACATCCAGGGCGCTGGTGGCGACGCCGTTGCGCTGGGCGCAATCGGCCAGGGTGGCCAGGCCGACGAACTGGCCGTCGACGAAGCAGCGAAGCTCGCGGGCGGGCTCCAGCGACGGCGCCTCAGCCAGGTCGATGGTCAGTCCGCCCTGCGACGCGGGCGGCGCCTCGGTCGGCCGGTCCCGTCCGCCGCTGAACACCAGAGCCGCCGCCACGGCCGCGACGACGGCCAGGCCGCCCCCGATGATCAGGACTGTACGATTGTCTTTAGGAAGGGCCATGCGGGACTCGACGCCAATGATGGTCCCAATAACCCCGGCAGCGCCCAGCGCGTCAACCTAAAGCGGGGTTTGGCGTGATCAGCCTGTGAGTCGTGCCAGCGCCGCCTGATAGTTGGCCAACTGCGCTTTAAGATAGGGCGGCACGGCGCCCGTGAACTTCGGCTTGCTGTTGTCGGGGTCCAAGGCCTTATAGGCGTCGCGCAGGGCCTTGACCGCCAGCTGTATCGTGCTTGCCGCTGCCTTTGCCGCCTCGGCGTCCTTGAGGCTCAACGTCTTAGGCAGATCGAGGCCAAAGGTCTTCAGATCGCCGCTGCTGGGACCAATATAGCCTGGCGTGAGACCCAGACCCGCCAGGGCGTCTCGCCCAGCCTCGCCCGCCCGCAGGACAGCGCCCTCGCGCCCGTCGGCAAAGGTGATGGACAGGCGCTGCACGCCGCCCGCCGTGATCTTGGTGTCGCCGTCCAGCCCGGTGACATGGTCCTTGTCCGTCTTGATCGTGACCTTGAGCGTGCGGCCCGATGCGGTTTCGATCTTGCGCGCCAGGGTCTGCAAGGTCTCCTTGGCGTCGATCGTCACGGCGACCGAACGGCCGGTCGTGCCCGACGTCACATAGAATCGATCACCCGTCCGCAGGGAGGTGGCGTCCACCAGATTCTTGGAATCCGACTGCGGGATTTCACCCTGGGGCAGTCCCAGCTTGTCCAGCACACTGGCGCCGCCCGAGGCCACGGCGATGGTCATGGGCGCAGCCTGACGATCGGCCCCCGTCCAGGTCTGGCTCCACTCGACGGCGCCCGTCATGGGATCAAGACGCGCCAGATAACCCGAGGTCGGATCTTCCGGCTTGGCGCCGATCGTTCGGTCGGAAATCCCCGTCAACCAGACCTTGCCGTCGACGATCTTCACATCGGCGGCGGAATCGTCGCCCGCCCCGCCATAATAGGTCAGCCGGTCGTTGCCCGATGCGCTCAAGTCGTCGGAGATCACCGCCACGAAGGCGTCCGTGCCGCCGGAATGGGCGGTATTGACCTGACCGATGTCCAGGGCGCCGTTGCGCGTCGATCCGGCCAGGATCACCTGACCGTTCTTGACAGACAGACCCGCGATCTCGCCGCTGGCGTAGCCCAGGTCGCGGGTGGACATCAGCGTCGGCGATCCCGTGGCGTCAATCTGGAAGCGGCGCACCACCATGCGACCGCTCTCCACCCCGGCCGTATAGAGCTTGTCGCCGTCCGTGGTCATGGCCTGGACGCTGTCGTCGCCTGCCGTGCCGAACTGGTTGACGCCCGAGGCCGTGGCGGTGATCGGCGCCAGGCTGTGAATCTGGTTTTCGCTGAAGGCCTGGACATAGCCGTCCCAGCCCCCGGAAGCGAGCGCGCCCGGCATGGAGGACTGCGAACGTCCGGCGACGTAGACGCGGCCGTCAGCGCCGAACGACACCGCCGTCGCTTCGTCCGCCGCCTTGGCGCCGCGACGCTGGGTCCACTGCTCCACGCCCTTGGCGTCGAAGACGCTGACAAAGCTGTCGGCGACATTGGCGTCGGCGCCCGACGCGCCCGGGATCAGAGCCCCGACCACAGAGCCTGCGACAGCCACACGCCCGTCGGCATCCACCGAAATCGCATAGCCGCTGGCCGTCGAGGCGGCGCCCATGGCGCGGCTGAGGACGACCTTGCCCGTGGAATCCAGCTTCATCAGGACGACATCGCCCTGCCCCTTGATCGGCTGGGTCGAGGTTCCGGCGCTGACATCGGCCACGATCCACATAGACCCGTCCGGCCCCGTGGCGCTGGCGCGCACCGTCTCGACGCCTTCAGGCAGGCCCGATTGGCCGACCTGGCCATCGACCCAGAAGGCCTGGCCCGAGGCATTGGTCGTGCCTTCCTGGAATTTCAGGACTTCGTGGCCGCCCTTCTTGCCGGCGCCCTGCACGACATAGACGGCGTCCGACGAGGCGACCGGGGTGAAGCTGACCTTCTCGAACGAGACGCCCTGAACGGCCAACGCCCATTGGTCCGGTCCAGCCGGCAGGGTGATGGTCTTGTCGCCGGTCTTGATGACGCGAGGTTCGGACGGCAGCTTCTCACGTCCCATGCGCGTCTGGACGCCTGCGGCCTCCAGCTTGCCGTTGATGTGGTCCACCACGGACTGCATCGTCCGTGGCGTAGAGCCCATGTCGGCCAGATCAATGGAAATGGTCTGGTCGCCGCCGGCCTTCTTGACGGTCAGGGTGAATTTCACGTCGCCCTGGAAGGCGGTGACCGCGCTAGCCAGATCGCCGGAATGGACCGCCCCTGTGACATACTTGGCGGAATCGCGCGCTACGGCCGCGCCGGTCTGGGCCTTGGTTTCAGACTGACCCTGCACCACCCGCACGCCGTCGAACTTGGCGGCGCCCAGATAGGCCGATACCTCGGCCAGACCGGCGTCCATCCGTTTCGAAAGCTGCGATCGTTCCAGCGACGTCAGGTTCTTCTGCCCGGCCCGATCCGCAATGGCCTCCAGCATGGAGAGCCCCTGGTACATCGAAAAGATCTTGCGATAGTCGCCGGACGACGCGCCCTTTACGTCCAGGGTCGTGTTGTCTTCATTGATGATCGGTCGGCCGCTCAGCGCGGCGCGCAGCAGGTCGGACTGGCTCTGCGGCTTGACCGATGTGGACCAGGGCGCGGTCGGTTGCTTCTTCACGGCAGCCGTGGTCCCGCCCAAACCTCCTGAGAAGGTCGAGGTCCCGCCATACAGGCCCAGAAGATAGCTGTTGTTGATCACAGTCCGACGCTCCTGCGTTCAGTCTGCCGCCAAGCTGGTAACGAAGTGTTTAAGATTGCCCTCGGAACGGCGACGGTTGAGCCACGTTTTCCGGCGACCATAGGCAAGAGGGTGTCGCGCCCATGTCGTACGCACGCTGGTTGTTGTTGAAGCTGGCCAGTCTTTACGGACTGATGCCTCGCCCCGCCAAGCGCAAGCCCCCGCCCATTTCACTGGGCCAGGGCGCGCCTCGCTATTTCAGCCAGATCAGCCCTTGAACAGCGACAGGATGATCTGCGGCGCCTGGTTGGCGATCGACAGGGCTTGAGCGCCCAGTTGCTGCTGGACCTGAAGCGCCTGTAGGCGCGCGCTCTCCTTGGCCATGTCGGCATCCACCAGGTTGCCGATGCCGACTTCCAGCGAGTCCATCAGCTTGCCGACGAAGATGTTGTGCTTCTCGATCTGCTTGGATTGAGCGCCCAATTCGGCCAGGTTGGCGTTGGCGGTGTCCAGGGCGGCCTTGACCTGGGTCAGAGCGCTGGCGGCGTTGTCCGCGCTCAGAAGGTCGAAGGCGGTCGCAGGGGCCGTGAAATCAGTCGTATCCAGGCTCAGGCCCGCCAGCGACATGTCCTGACGGTTCAGCGAGATCGTCTCGGTCGCCCCGACATTGGCCAGGAAGTTCAGCGGCGCCGTGCTGGCGCCGTCCAGAATGTTCTCGCCGTCAAAGGTGGCGTTCTTGGCAAAGGACCCGAGCGACTTCAGCAGCGACTGAAACTCGTCATTGTAGGCCTTGCGCGACGTCGGGGTCGACGATGGGTCAGCCGCCGCCGTGGCCTTCTCGCGCAGCTCGATCAACAGGTCGGAGATCTGTGCGCCGGCGGCCAGCGACACGTCCGCCAGCGACGTGGCGCGGTTCATGCTGGTCTTGACGGCCTCAAGCGCGCCCGTGTCGGCGCGCTGGTTCTGGGCGATGGCCCAGGTGGCGGCGTTGTCCTTGGCCCCCTGGACCTTGAGCCCCGTATTCACCCGGCTCTGGGTGGCGGCCAGTTTGTTGTTCGTCGAATTGAGGTTCTGGAGCGCGATGAGCGCTGACGCATTGGTGAGTACGCTGTTGGTCATGGCTTCTAGCCCCAGTTCAAATTCTGACCTCCAGAATGAAACTGATTCCTGAGCGTATGGTTAACGGCGTGGAAACGACTGCGGCGCCGCACGGCGAACCGGCGGCGCTGCAGTCCACGCTACTGCGTCGATCAGACCTTGGTCTTGATCAACTCGCCCGCCCCATAGCCTGGGCTGGCGCTCATTTTCACGACCTCTTCACGCGGCAACTGGCGAATGACTTCGCCGGTCACGCGATCACGGGTCTTGTAAACAAACCCGGTCGGACCTTCCTCGATGGTCAGGCGATAACGCCCGACATCGGGCTCGGCCTTAACAGGCTTGGGCGGGGCCTCGACACCCTGACCAGTCGCGTCAGGTTGAACGAGGGTTACGGATGGGAGCCTTGCGACATTGTCTGCCATTTCCCCTTACGCGGCCGGACCGCGCCTCCTGTCTCCTGAAGTGCGAACGAGGGCGGGTCCGAAGACCCGCCCTCGACCACGTCATGTTAGCGGAACAGGCCGAGCAGAACCGAGCTCGACTGGTTCGCGATCGACAGCGCCTGCACACCCAGCTGTTGTTTGGTTTGCAGAGCCGTCAGGCGCGCGCTTTCCTTGGCCAGATCGGCATCCACCAGGTTGCCAACGCCGACTTCAATGGCGTCCTGCATCTTGCTGGTGAAGCTGAGCGAGCGCTCCAGCGACTTGGACTTGGTGCCCAGGGCGCCCAGTTCAGCCGTAAAGCCCTTGAGCGCCGTATCGACGATAGCCGCCGTGGCGCCGGCGCGAAGGACTGCGCCGCCCGAGGTCGCTACTGTAGTCGCAGCGCCTGAGGCCGCCTTCAGGGTGAAGGTGTCGGCCGCTGCCGTGCCGGTCTTGACCGCGATAGCGTCGGTCGTGGTCGCCGAGAACAGATTGACGCCGTCGAAGGTGGCGCCGCTCAGGGCCTTGGTGATTTCATTGCCGAGGGCGTTGAAGTCAGCCAGGTAGGCTTTTTCGGCATCAGAACCGGCGACCGAAGATTCGATCGCGACCGCCAGGCTCTTCTGTTCTTCAAGAGCCTTGGTGATGGTCTCGCCGGCGGCCAGGGCCACGTCGACGATCGATTGACCGCGTTGCATCGACTGCTTCACGGCGTCCAGGGCGCCCATCTCGGCGCGCTGATTGGTGGCGATGGCGAAGATGGCGCCATTGTCCTTGGCCGAAGAAACCTTCTGACCAGTGTTAACACGATTTTGCGTGATCGAGAGGTCACGGCTCGTGTTGTTCAGATTTTGCAGAGCAATAAGAGCGCCTGCATTGGTATTGATGCTATTAGCCATTTTGGCATTTCCTTAGCTTGTCTTTGACATTTCCGACGCCGTTTTGGCAGCCGGGAGCATTCTGCTCGGGGGTAGTCTCATCAGGGACGGACCCAAGGGTCCGCCCCTAATTCTTTAGCGGAACAGGCCGAGCAGAACCGAGCTCGACTGGTTCGCGATCGACAGCGCCTGCACACCCAGCTGTTGCTTGGTTTGCAGAGCCGTCAGGCGCGCGCTTTCCTTGGCCAGATCGGCATCCACCAGGTTGCCGACACCGACTTCAATGGCGTCCTGCATCTTGCTGGTGAAGGTCAGCGAGCGCTCCAGCGACTTGGACTTGGTGCCCAAGGCGCCGAGTTCAGCCGTGAAGGTCTTGATGGCGCCGTCGACGGCGGCGGTCAGGCCGGTCAATGTCGTCTTTTCACCGGCAGTCGGCGCCGCGTAATCCGCCACAGTGACGGCCGTGGTCGTCGCCACGGTCGTTGCGGTGGATGCCGCCACGCCGCCCTTCAGGTCGAAACTGTCGGTCGAACCCGTGCCGGTCTTGACGCTGATGGGCGCGCCCGCTGCGGTGGTGTCCGTGAACAGGTTCACGCCGTCGAAGGTGGCGCCCGACAAGGCCTTGGTGATTTCAGCGCCGAGGGCGTTGTAATCCGTGACATAGGCCTTCAGAGCGTCGCCGGTCGCATTGGAGATGGCGACCGCCAGGCTCTTCTGTTCTTCCAGCGCCTTGACCACGGTCTCGCCTGCGGCCAGGGCCACGTCGACGATCGATTGACCGCGCTGCATCGAGTTCTTCACAGCGTCCAGGGCGCCCATTTCGGCGCGCTGGTTGGTGGCGATGGCGAAGATGGCGCCATTGTCCTTGGCCGAAGAAACCTTCTGACCAGTATTCACACGATTCTGCGTAATCGAGAGATCACGGCTCGTGTTGTTCAGGTTTTGCAGAGCAATTAGAGCCCCTGCATTGGTATTGATGCTATTAGCCATTTTGGCTTTTCCTTTGTCTTTGACATTTCCGACGCCGTTTTGACGCCGAGAGCGTTCTGCTCGGGGGTAGTCTCCTCATCAAAAACGGGCCCGCAGGCCCGCTTTCAATCTTGTTTATCGGAACAGACCCAGCAGCACGGAGCTGGACTGGTTCGCGATGCCCAGCGCCTGAACGCCGAGTTGTTGTTTGGTTTGCAGCGCCGTCAGCTTGGCGCTTTCCTTGGCCAGATCCGCATCGACCAGGTTGCCGATCCCGACCTCGATCGAGTCCTGAATCTTGCCGGTGAAGGTCAGCGAACGCTCCAGCGACTTGGACTTGGTGCCCAGGGCGCCCAGCTCAGCCGTGAAGGCCTTCAGCGCCGTTTCGACCAGAGCCGCCGTCGCGCCGGCGCGAACAACCCCGCCGCCCGCGGTCGTCACTGCGGTTGCGGCGGTTCCGGCTGCCTTCAGCGTGAAAATGTCGGCCGTGGCGGTGCCGGTCTTGACGGCGATGGCGTCGGTCGTGGTCGCCGCGAACAGGTTGACGCCGTCGAAGGTGGCGCCGCCCAGAGCCTTGGTGATTTCGTTGCCCAGGGCGTTGAAGTCAGCCAGATAGGCCGTCTCGGCCGCCGAACCGACCACCGAGGATTCAATCGCCACCGCCAGGCTCTTCTGTTCTTCAAGAGCTTTGGTGATGGTCTCGCCGGCGGCCAAGGCCACGTCGACGATCGATTGACCGCGTTGCATCGACTGCTTCACGGCGTCCAGGGCGCCCATCTCGGCGCGCTGATTGGTGGCGATGGCGAAGATCGCGCCATTATCCTTGGCGGACGACACCTTCATGCCGGTATTCACACGGTTCTGCGTAATGCCGAGATCACGGCTCGTGTTGTTCAGGTTTTGCAGGGCGACAAGCGCGCCTGCGTTCGTGTTGATGCTGTTAGCCATACTGGTAGATCCTAATTCTTTGACAAATCCGGCGTCGTTTTAACGGCCGGGAGCATTCTGCTCGGGGGAAGTCATATCGAGAGACGGCTCCAAAGAGCCGCCGCCAATTCTTACGAACGGAACAGGCCGAGCAAGATCGAGCTCGACTGGTTTGCGATGCCCAGCGCCTGGACGCCGAGTTGTTGCTTGGTTTGCAGGGCGGTCAGCTTGGCGCTTTCCTTGGCCAGGTCCGCGTCCACCAGGTTGCCGATGCCGACCTCGACTGCGTCCTGAATCTTGTTGGTGAAGATCAGTGAGCGCTCCAGCGACTTCGACTTGGTGCCCATGGCGCCCAGTTCGGCGGTGAAGGCCTTGATGGCGCCGTCCACGACGCCGGTCAGGGCGCCCATTGCCGTCTTCTCGCCTGCGGTCGGCGCGGCGTAGTCGGCGATGACGAAGGCGGTGGCGGTGGCGGGCGCGGTGGCGGTCGTCGCCGTTGCGCCGCCCTTCAGCACGAAGTTGTCGGTCAGGCCGGTGCCGGTCTTGACGCTGATTTCGACGCCTGCGGCGGTCGTGTCGGTCCACAGGTTGACGCCGTCAAAGGTCGCGCCGGCCAGAGCCTTGGTGATTTCGGCGCCCAGGGCGTTGTAGTCGGTGACATAGGCCTTCAGGGCGTCGCCGGTGGCGTTTGAGATGGCGACCGCCAGGCTCTTCTGCTCTTCCAGAGCCTTGACCACGGTCTCGCCGGCGGCCAGCGCCACGTCGACGATCGACTGGCCGCGCTGCATGGAATTCTTGACGGCGTCCAAGGCGCCCATCTCGGCGCGCTGATTGGTGGCGATCGCGAAGATCGCGCCGTTGTCCTTGGCCGAGGAAACCTTCAGGCCTGTGTTCACGCGGTTTTGCGTGACGTTGAGGTCACGGCTGGTCGCATTGAGATTTTGCAGCGCAATGAGAGCGCCAGCATTCGTGTTGATGCTGTTAGCCATTTTGGCCATCCTTTTGTCTTCGACAGTGCCGACGCCATTTTGGCTGCCGGGAGCTTTCTGCTCGGAATGACTAAGAGCAAGGACAGGGCCAAAGGGACCGCGTCATGCCAGTTCTTCAACACACTGATTTTTATACGTTAGATTTGGTAAACCATGTTTCTGGACCGGCAGGTTTTGCCGGGCAGCGCCTGTAATCGGCAGATTTTGCCGGGCCGCCCGGCAAGAAACGCCACATCAGCCGCGCCGCGCCCCTTTCCGCCCTCCCTTTTCCGCCTCCATCCAGCGATCCTGCATCGCCCGTTCGGCGTCCAAGGCGTCGACCGCTAGTCGCCGCGCACTGTCACAGGCCAGGATCTGGGCCCCACGCAGCAGATAGGCGGCCTCCAGATCGGCCAGGCTGGGCGCCTCGGGCAGGGTCGCGAGGGCGCAGGGTCTCGTCGCGGCCTCAGGAAGATCCAGACGCGGCGGCGCAACCGTCGAGATCGGGAGCGAGCCGGCACAGCTCGCGGTCATGAGCGCGCAGGCGATCAGCCCGCACAAGGTCCAGCAGTTCGTTGGCGTCATTGGCGCTCCTCGCCTGGGTGACGGCCGCAACGGTCGCCCGCTCCACGGCCAGGGTCCGTCGGTGATGGATCTCAACGCGCGCCGCCTGTTGCCCCTGCCCCGCCGCCTCGAGGCGGCGCGCCTCGGCGTCGCTTTCGGCATAGGTCGCACGGGCATCAGCGACCTCCAGCCGCCTTTGCTGGAGATCGAACGGGTCCCACCTCAGCCCCAGCCCACGCCCGGCGAGCGCCAACAGCAGCACCATCACCCCCACCAGGGCCAGCCAGCCCAGCGGCGTCAGCGCCCGCATCAGATCGCGCCCCCTCATGGATAGGCCCTCCGATCCAGCTCGAAGTGCGGGCCGTCTCTCAGCCGCGTCCAGTCCCCGCCCCAGGTCAGCGGGATTTTCAGATCACGCCCCGCCGCCTTGAAGGCCCCGGCGATGCGGCCATACAGCGGCCAGTCCCAGCGCACCTGGCCCTCAACCAGGGCCGCGACATCGACCGCGTGGCCGGTCAGGTGGCGCGAGTTCAGCGTCCGACTGGCCCCCGCCTTCACCAGCAAGGCCTGGCGGCCGGGGTCACGCAGCCCCTCCGTCACCATGAAGTCCACCTCGGTCCGGCGGATCGCCGCCTCGACCACCGCGACCAGATCGGGATGGACGCCCGCCAACCGCGTGCGCGAGCGTTGCGACAGACGAAAGCTCACCCCCTGCCTCCCGCCGCCAGACGCAGGCGCAGATTGGCCAGCATGGCGATCATCTGCTGGGCGGTCGGCGCCACCAGATAGAGGACCAGCATCAAGGCGATCAGCCCCATCAAGCCGTCCGCCACGCGCGGCAGGTCGGCGGGCGCCGTGCGCCCCACCGCCCGCGCCAGCAAGAGCCACAGCGCCGCGCTGGCGACGAAGACATAGAGGCGACGCCACAACCAGCGCCCCTCGGCCAACCCAATCTCGTTCCGGTCGATCTTGCTCATGCTTCATCCTCCTGATCACCGGGCGCGGCGGGTCTGCGCCAGTCGCTGCCCAGTTGGTCAAAACAGTCATCGGGGCTCAGCCGCTCGGGCGCGGCCCAGACCTCCTCGTCCAGCAGTTCGGGGTCGAGGATGCGGTCGAAATATCGGGTCATGACGCTCACCCGATCGCCGTCAGCCAGACGACGCCCGCCGCCCCGGAGC